>JAPPNE010000122.1 GCA_028818775.1 Deltaproteobacteria bacterium
TGGTGCAGTTTCCGCCCGGCGGGGGCTATGACGCCATGAGCCGGGCGCTGGCCCGCAGCCTCGACAAGTATCTGCCCAAGGGCGTCCGCGTCATCGTCAAGAACGTCACCGGCGCGGGCGGCCGGCGTGGCGCCGTGTACCTGTACCGGGCCAAACCGGACGGCCACACCGTAGGACTCGTCGACCTCCTGGGCCTGATCCCGCCCTCGATCACCGCCACGAAGAACCCGGGTTACGATCTGAACAAGTACCAGTGGCTCGCCCGCATGGGGAACGACGCCTACACGCTGTTCGTGTCAGGAAAGTCTCCACACAAGACCCTGGACGATCTCAAGAAGCTCGACCGGCTGACCTGGGGAGTCGAGGGGATCGGCACCGGGCGGTGGCTGCCGTCGTACCTAGCGGCCAAGAACCTGGGGCTGCGCTTCGACATGGTGACCGGTTACCGCGGAACCGGAGACAGCGTGCCCGGCCTGATGCGTGGGGACTTCGTTACCTGGCTGAACCCGAGCGAGCACTCCACGGTCGGGCCGCTGGCGAAAGGCGGCGATCTCCGCTGCGTCGTGCACCTGGCGCCGCAACGTTCCTGGGCCTGTCCGGACACACCCACCTCCAAGGAGTTGGGCCTGGGGTACCTGAGCAG
Source organism: Deltaproteobacteria bacterium (assembly GCA_028818775.1). NCBI lineage: Bacteria > Pseudomonadati > Myxococcota > Myxococcia > Deltaproteobacteria bacterium. Next base: position 644 of record JAPPNE010000122.1, read on the forward strand.
CATCCTGCGGCTTGTGGCCCTGCCCCCCGGAGTCCCTCCCGAGCGGGCGAAGAAGCTGGAGGAGATCGTGGTCAAGGCCATGAATGATCCGGTGTTCACGGACTGGGCCAAGAAGAGCGGCACCCCCATCGATCCGGGCGACGCGAAGGCCGCGGTGGAGTCGGCCAACAACGTGATCTCCAATGTGGAAAAGGAGGCGGACGGCATCCGCAAGGCGCTGAAGAAGTAGCACGGGAGGCGCCCCGGCTCCTTTCGGGCGCCGCCAACCGAACGAGGACAACATGCCCGGCGTCATAGACGCAGATACGCACATATCCGAGTCGGCGGGGATGTGGGAGCTCATGGAGCCTTCCATGTACCCCCGGCGGCCGGTGATGACCGAGGTGCCGGACGACACCGTGTACGCGGACATCAACGTCCTGTGGCTCATCGACGGCAACCTGTTTCCCAAGCCCGCCGGTCGGGGCGGTTTCCGGCTGGTGACGCCGTCCCGCTCCAAGGGACAGGTGCGCCGCCAGGACGTGCTCATCGCCTGCCGCGAGATCACCGACGTGCCGGCGCGGCTGGCGGACATGGACCGGCTGGGGGTGGACGTGCAGGTCATCTACCCTACCCTGTTCCTGGTCTACCTGACCGACGACCCGGAGCTGGAGACCGCTCTGTGCCGCGCCTACAACGACTGGATGGCGGACGTCTGGTCCAAGTCCGGCGGACGGCTCCGCTGGGTGGTGGTGCCGCCGCTCCACTCCATGGACGCCTCGCTGGAGGAAATGCGCAAGGGCAAGGCCAACGGCGCGGCGGGCGTCACCCTGCGCGGTCTGGAGAGCGACCGGAGCATCGCCGAACCGTACTTCTTTCCGCTGTATGAAGAGGCCGAGATGCTCGACTTGCCCGTGTGCATCCACACCGGGTCGGGCTCCCGCACCCTGCTCAACCTCTTCGACCTGGCCGTCAGCTCGGTGTTCGCCAACCAGGTGGTGCTGCCGTTGTTCGCGTTCCGCGACATCGTCGCCAACCACCTGCCTGCGCGCTACCCCGGCCTGCGCTTCGGCTTCATCGAGGCCAAGGCGAGCTGGATCCCGTACCTGCTGCACGTGCTCCGGCGCGAGTCCCGGGCGGCGGTCGCTGGCGGCCGAAAGGGCATCCAGCGCCCCCGCTGGAAGCACGAGACTCACGTGGAGCTGTTCCAGGACTATCGCATCTACGTCGCCTGCGAGGCGGACGAGGACCTTCCCTACCTGCTCAACTACACCGGCGAGGACAACCTGCTCATCGGCTCGGACTACGGGCACACCGACCCGGCCAACGAGCCGCGCATGGTGGACGTCATGCGGCAGCGCGAGGACCTCCCGGCCCGCGTCATCGAGAAGATTCTGGTGGACAACCCCAAGGCGTTCTACGGCCTCTGACCGGGAGGTGTCCGCCGGACCGAGCCGGCCGCGGCATTGCCTTGCGGGCTAGGAGCATGTCGGGGAATTCGTATGGTGTCCTTCGACTTCGCTTCGCTGACGCTCCGCTACGCTCAGGACGAACGGTTGTGATAGTCTTGTCCTGAACCCTTCGGCAAAGCCTGTCCCGAGCTTGCCGAAGGGCTCAGGGCGAACGAAATCGAAGGACGGTTCAACTACCCGGACAGACTCCCAAGAGCCTGGGGTGCCCCGCGCGGCCGGGCGATGCACAGGAGGCGCCACAGTGGCGGATTCGCAGGAGAGCATGAGTGAACGGGCGGCACGGGAGGTCGGCGTGCTGCTGGGCAAGTGCGCGGCGGGAGAGGCGGAGGTCGCTGCCACCTACTTCAGCCGGCCGCGGCCCAGGGAAGACCACATCCGGTTTCTGAGACAGCAGACCGGCCGGGAACTGACCCGCGTGTACCAGTTGGGCGGCCTGCTGGCCAATCAGTTGGGGTGGCTGGGCGTCACGGTGGACCGGCACACCTACCTCAAGACCCTGGAGAAGCTTCACGAGGAGACCAACCACTACGTCATGTGCCACGACGTGCTGGCATGGTTCACGGGCGAGCAGCCCTTCATCGGCGAACTGCGCCGCTACGACATCTTCAATCCCGATCCGACCCTCCCCGAAAACGAGGCCAGCATCCGGTTGTCCCGTGAGAAGAAAGCCATCGCCGACGAGCTGGCGGCGGAGGGGGCGCCCTGGGCAGCCCTGGTGGGGGACGAAGGGGTGCTGGAGGGCGGCGGCTCGGGCACGTTCTTCGCCTTGAGCCGGATCAAGGGCGGCGAGCTCGAGCGACGGGTGGCCGAAGCCATGAAGGTGGTCCTGAACGACGAACTGCGGCACGGCGCCGACCAGTTGGAACGCTTCCACGACCTCGATTTGACGGAGGAAGACCTGGAGCGGATCAAGGGATACGTCAAGCGCCACGGCGACGCGCGGGTGCGGTTTCGCAACGCCCAGTTCAACTATCCGGTGAGCGAGGCACGCATGTGCGAGATCGAAGCCGGCAAGATCGAGCCGTTGTACGTCTGGGAAGAGGTCGTGCGGAGCGAGGCATGACGTACCCCCCGAGCCGCTCCCACGGATGAACAGGGCAGGACCGGATCCGCGCCCAGATGTCGGCGGCCCACGAGATCGAGGAACTCGACCGCGCCCTCGGGGCGTTCGCGGAAGTAGGGCGCGAACTGGGTGTCATTGACGAATAGCGTCCTTCGACGTCAGGTCGCCCGAGTGATGGATGGCGGACCCAACATCACCCAGGCGACCTGATGTCGAAGGACGCAAATGTCCGACAAACTCCCGGCGTGGAGGAACCGGCATGTACTCTCTCGAAGGACACAGCGCCGTCGTCACCGGCGGCGCCAGCGGCATCGGGCTCGCCACCGTCCGCCTGCTGGCGGAAGCGGGCGCCAACGTGGTCATCGCGGACATCAACGAAGAGGCCGGGGTGCAAGTGGTGGAGGAGTTGACGGAAAAAGGTGCGGGCGCGCTGTTTGTCAGGACCGACGTCACGCGGGGCGAAGACGTGGACGCGCTGATCAGCGCTACCACGGCCCGGTTCGGGTCGCTGGAAATCGCGATGCCGTTCGCCGGGATCGGGCTCGAGAAGCTCGCCCTGGAAACCACCCGGGAGGAATGGGAGCGCATGCTCGCCGTCAATCTCACCGGCAGTTTCCTGGTGATGCAGGCGGCGGGATCGGTCATGGTGGAGGCGGGCTACGGCCGCATCGTGGCCATGGCCTCCGTCTCCGGCATGCGCGGCGGCACCGGGCGGGTCGCCTACGGCGCCACCAAGGGGGCCATGATCACCATGACCCGGGTCATGGCCCTGGAGTTGGCCGAGACCGGGGTGACCGTGAACGCGTTGGCGCCGGGCCCGGTGGACACCGCGCTCACCCGGAAGATGTACGACGACGAAACCCGCCGCGCCTATGACCGGGCCATTCCCATGCGCCGATTCGCCCTTCCGGAAGAAGTGGCGCACGCGGCCCTGTTCCTGGCCCTGCCGCAGTCCGGCTACATCACCGGCATCACCTTGCCGGTGGACGGCGGCTTCACCTCGAGCGGCGTCATCAAGCGGAGTTGAGTGCCCGCGGAGGCGGGTCCGGGAATGGTTCCACGAGCCAAGCGGAGTCAAAGCTTGTAGAAGGCGAGGCCGTTCTCACGCAGGATCTTCCGCTTGACGGCCTCGGAGATGTCGGTGCGTTCGCGCAGCTCTTCGATGCCCGTCTCGCGCGCCTCGGCGTGGGGGATGTCGCCCTCGATGAGGATCTGGCCCTCGCCCACCAGCTCGATCACCTGGGGCAGCAGCGGTTCCTCCGCTTCGCACGTCACGTAGACCCGGCCTTCCTTGAGATATTCGCTGGGCGGCTTCTTCGACCGGTTCCCCAGCATCGACACCACCGGATGGTAATGGTCCATCCGTCCGACCATGTAGGGGATCCACTCGGAACCGGCCTCCAGGAACGCCACCCGCAGCTTCGGGAAGCGGTCCAGCACGCCGCCGCCCACGATGCTGAAGAAGCCCATGAGCACGGGTAGCGTGAAGCTCAGGATCAATGCGGCGTAGGGGTCCTCGCAGGTCCGGGTCAGGCCCGGCGCGCTCCAGCCCGTGTGGATACACACCGGCAGGTCCACGTCGCAGGCCGCCGCGTAGAACGGCGACAGGTCGGGATGGTGCAGCAAGGTCTGGCCCGCGGTGCCGCCGATCATCAGCCCCACGGCGCCCAGATCACGGGCGCGCCGCACCTCCGCCACGCACGCTTCGCGATCGCGCATGGGAATGACCGCGGCCCACTTCAACCGATCGGGGCGTTCGTTGCAACGTTGCGAGATCCAGGTGTTGTAGCTGCGCATCAAGGCGGCTTCGAATCGGGCATCGTCGGTGAGCCGGTGGAACAGGATGGAGGAGAAGATCACCTGGATGTCGATGCCGAAGGCATCCAGGTCCCTGATCCGGGCGTCGATGTCCGTCATGCCCTGGCTGCCGATGTTGAATACCTTGTCGCGGGCGAACTTCATCTCCAGCGGAGTGCCGCTGAAGGTGGTGCCCTTACCCCACAGGCGGGGATGGATCTGGCCGTCGATGAGCCACCACGCGTCGATGTGGGAGTTGGTCGCCAACCCCTCCCCCTGCACCACCACCGGCGCGCGGTGGCGAAACTCGTCGTCCAGAAAGTCCCAGGTCTCGCGCACTTCCATGACGTGGGAATCGGCATCCACGACGTCGATCTGTTTCATAGTGCTTCACCCCCGGGCGGCATCAGGCCTTTTCGCGCTCGAACCGCGCGGCTTCGCAGACGGCAAGAATCACCGCGTCGTCCTCGCCCGCGGCCACGAAGCCGTGGGGAATACGACCGTCGAAATGCACGGACTCGCCGGTTTGCAGGAGAAGGGCGCTGTACGGTTCCATGTAGAATTTCACCGGCCCGTTGACGACGTACAGGAACTCCTCCCCCGCATGGCCCTCGACGACCTTCGGCACGCGCGTCTCCTTGGGCAGTCGCACCAGCATCGGCAAGAGAGCCTTTTGAGCCAGCTCGCCGCTCAGCACACAATACTGGCCCCGGGCCGCGTCGTACACAATCCCGTCCCCCTCCCGGTTCACCGTCCTCGAGCCGTGCGCGAACGTCGCGAAGCCGGCGCCGCCCACCAGTTCCGACAAGTCCAGCCCGATCCCCTCGCACAAGCGCGTCAACACGTCGAAGTTCGGCGAAGTCTGGTTGTTCTCGATCTTGGACAACGTGGAGACGGCGATCCCGGTCTTCTCGGCAACCGCCGCCAGTGTCCAGTCGTTCTCACGCCGTATCCGACGGAGCAACCTGCTGAGACTGTTCGCCCGCTCAAACCGCGACACGTGTCCCACCCGATTCCGGCCGGAAATGACTATATGTCCTGACAAAAATAGGCATTAGACGAAAATAGGTTTCCCGATTGATCCCCAAACGTATTTACCCTTGCCCCGTGTACTCCTTCTCCGTCAGATTGACGTCCGTTTGCGAAACCACGAGAACCAGCGCGTCCCGGTCGCCCTCCGCGACCGTTGCGTGTGGCATCCGCGCGTCGAAGTGCACGGATTCCCCCGTCTTCAGGACTATCGAACGGTACGGTTCCATGAAGAACTTCACTGTTCCACTAAGAACGAAAACGAACTCTTCTCCCGCGTGAGACGCGACAACGGCCGGCGTCTCGCCGCCCTTCGGCACCCGAATCAACCGAGGCGCCATGACCTTCTTCGCGAGCTCGGCGCTCAGCACAAGGTACTCGCCGTGGGGTGATTGGTACCGGAGCCCGTCTCCCAGACGGTTGACGGTCCTGGACGCCTGGGCGAACGCGGAACCGCTTCCAGCCTGGAAAAATTCGGCCAGGTTCATTTCCAGGCCCTCGCACAGGCGAACGAGGACGTCGTAGTTGGGAGACGTCTGGTTTTTTTCGATCTTGGACAGGGTGGACACGGCGACGCCGGTCTTCCCGCTCACCGTGGCAAGAGTCCAGCCGTTCTCGCGCCGGAGACGGTGCAACGCCTGTCCGACATCGTGGGAGCGTGGTATTGCGCGCATGCGGCTCCTGTCTCGGTTTACGCGCGGCGGCAACAAAGGATACTTACGTTGCCGCCGTGAAATCATAGCTCGCCGGTGAAACAACGGTTCACTACTTTATAAGAACATATACCGTTGTCTGGAGCAAGCATCCGGACTAACGTTCCTCGCCGCGGCGAAAAGTTATTGACGGCTGAAACGGGCGGCGGAAAAGGAGAGAGTTTCGGCGTGGTGGCGCCGCCGATCTCGCCGCGCTAGACTTCCGGCATTCACGGCCCGCCGCCCGGGACGGTTGGGACGGGACCGAGGCGGATGTGGAGGGAGGGGCGGCGCCGGTGGGAATCGGAGGGAACATGAAACTCTACGGCTACTTTCGGAGCTCGGCGTCCTACCGGGTGCGCATCGCCTTGTCGCTCAAGGGCCTGGACTACGACCTTCAACCCATCCATCTGCGCCGCGGGGATCAGCGGGCAACGGACTATCTTGCGCAAAATCCCCAAGGGCTGGTCCCGGCGCTGGTGGATGACGGAAAGGTGCTCACGCAATCCCTGGCCATCGTGGAGTATCTGGAGGAACGGTTTCCGGAACCGGCTCTGCTGCCGGGCGGGGCGGCGGACCGGGCGTGGGTGCGGGCTCTGGCGCAGGTGGTGGCCTGCGACATCCACCCGATCAACAACCTGCGGATCCTGCAGTACCTGGAGAACGACCTGGAGCTGGACGACGGCGCCAGGGCCGCGTGGGCGCGCCGGTGGATCGAGGACGGCTTCGGCGCCATGGAAGCGATGCTGAAGGACGACCCGCGCACCGGGGACTACTGCTTCGGAGACAATCCGACGCTCGCCGATGTCTGCCTCGTCCCGCAGGTCTTCAACTCGCAGCGTTTCGCCGTGGACATGGGCCGGTTCCCCACCCTGGCGCGGATCCACGACAACTGCATGCGCCTTTCCGCGTTCAAGGACCAGGCCCCCGAACGACAGCCCGACGCCGAATGACCATCGCGCTGTCACCGGCGCGGCTGTTGGCGGCGGCAGCGTGCGCGGGCGGCCTCGTGCTCGCCGTCATGCCCACGCCCGCCGGACTGCCTCCCGCGGTCCTCCCCACCGCGGCGGTCGTGGTGGTGTGCGTGGGCCTTTGGGCCACGGCGGTCATCCCCGAATACCTCACGGCGGTCATCTTCTGCTTCCTGGCGGTGACCGTCACCGGCGCGCCGCCGGACACGGTCTTCGCGGGTTTTTCCTCTACCGCGGGGTGGTTGGTCTTCGGCGGCCTGATCATCGCCGCGGCGGTGCAGACCACCGGCCTCGGGGCGCGCATCGCCACCGCCGCGACGGCTTGGTTCGGCCGCTCCTATCGCGGCTTCCTGTGCCGCATCGTCCTCACCGCCGGACTCATGGGCTTCATCGTGCCTTCGAACATGAGCCGGGTGCTGGTCATGCTGCCGATCTTTCTCAGCATGGGCGAGCGCCTCGGGTTCGAGCGCGGGAGCACCGGGCGCACCGGCGTGACCCTGGCCGTGGCCGCGGGCAGCATCTTCCCGAGCTTCGGCATCCTCACCGCAGCCGTCCCCAACGTCGTCATGCTGGGGGCTGCCGAGAGCATACACGGCATCCACATCACCTACGGCGAGTACTTCCTGATGCACTTCCCGGTCATCAGCATCGTCAACCTCGTCGCCCTGCCCTTCCTGATCGCCGCGCTGTTCCCGGCCGAGGTGCGCGTGCTGGAGACGGCGGACGCGCCTTCGCCCTGGACCGCCGCGGAACGCAAGCTCTTGCTGATTTTGGTGGCCGCCCTCGCCCTATGGGTCACCGACTACTGGCACCGGGTGTCGCCGGCGTGGATCGCCCTCGGAGCCGGCATCCTGTGCCTTTTGCCGCGACTGGGTTGCATGCCGCCCGAGTCCCTCACCGGCAAGGTCAACCTCGGGCCCTGGCTCTTCATCTGCGGCATCGTGGGCCTGGGGTCGGTGGCGGTGCACAGTGGATTGGGAGATCTGCTGGCGGGATGGCTGCTGGACAAGCTCCCCATGGAGCCGGGCCGCGATTTCTTCAACCTCGCCGCCATGAGCGCCGTGGGCATGCTCATCAGCATCGCCACGACGGTTCCGGCCGAGCCGGTGATCGCTGCTACCCTGGCCAAGGACCTCAGCGCCGTCACCGGCTGGCCGGTGGCCACGGTGCTTCTGACCCAGACCGTCAACTGGTCCATGGTGCCTTTTCCCTACGAGCTGCCGCCCATGGTGGTGGCGGCGCGCCTCAGCGGGATGCGGGTGGCCCAGGCCACGCGGCTGTTGCTGGCCTTGACTCTCCTGGCCTGGACCGTGACGCTGCCGCTCCAGTTCCTCTGGCTGCGCCATCTGGGATACTTCGCGGGGTGACGTCGTGGGATGGGAGACCGGACTCTACGTTTTTGCCGTGGTGCTGTTGGCCGCAAGCCTTCAGGGCATCACCGGGGCCGGCATGATGATCCTCTCGGTGCCCCCATTGCTGGTGGCGTTGCCGGCCACGGTGGTGGTTCCGAGCATGGTCCTGGTCTTTCTGCCCCTGGGCCTGGCCCAACTCATACAGCTCCACCGGGACGTCGATTGGCGGCGCCTCGCGATCCTGTTCGTCAGCTCCGCCCTCATGGTCCCGTTCGGCGCCATGGTCCTGAAGGAAGTCGACACGGTGACGTTGCAACGGGGGATCGGTGCGCTGATGATCGTCCTGGTGCTGCTGCTTCAGATCAAACCCGGTCCCCCGTACGCGCGGGAAGCGCCGGCGTGCGCGGCCGTCGGCCTGATTGCCGGTTTCCTCGCGGCCAGCACCACCGTGGCCGGACCGCCGCTGGTGCTGCTGGGGCTGAAGCAACGCTGGGAACCGGCCGTGTTCCGCGCCACCGCCATCGCCTATTTCTTCAGCATCTCCGCGTTCTCCCTTCCGTTCTACTGGGAGATGGACCTGCTCACCCCGGTCACCGCGCGGTTCTCCCTCTACGGCCTGCCCGCCGTGGCCGTCGGATACTTCACGGCGACGTGGCTGCGCGCACGGGTGTCGGTGGCGGCGTTCCGGTGGCTCGCCACCGGCGTGGTGGTGGCCGGAGCCCTGTCGGCGGTCTTGTTGTGAGCGTCCCGGACACCACACGCCCTGGGTAGACCCGGCCTTGCAGGTTCACGAGAAGTGTTGACAACCCGCCGGCGACGTTGATAGAAGCGCGGCCAACAGACAGCGGCACGTCCACCCACACGACAACCCATCTCCAACGCACGGGACGAACCTGAAAGGAGACGGAAATGCGAACTCGATTCCGCGCCACTTTCGTGACCTTGGTCGTCGCGGGCCTCGCCCTGATCCTTGCGGCCGACACCGCATTGGCTCAGAAGAAGACCCGGATCTCCGTCGGCGTCACCGAGACCATGGAGACGTTCAACCCTTACGGAGACAGCGTGGCCCTTCTCTACGGCGTCTACACGGAGATGACCGGCCCCCTGTGCAAGTACAACTGGAAGGACGCCAAGTGGGAGCCGCGGCTGGCCAAGAGCTGGACCGTGGAAGACCCGAACAACTGGGTCTTCGAGCTGGACCAGCGGTACAAGTTCAATGACGGCAGCCCTGTGACCGCCGAGGACATCGTGCATTCCCTCACGCGCATCCTCAACGACCCCCAGAGCAAGCAGAAAGCCGCGGTGACCCGCCCCATCAAGGAGTCGGCGGTGGTGGACAAGTTCAAGGTCCGCATCACCACCAAGAAGCCCACCGCTCCGCTGCTGGACTTCCTCTGCGACAACCTGATCATCACCAGCAAGGCGGCCTACGAGAAGTACGGCGCCAGGGAAGCCGACCGCAAGCACATGATGGGCGGCGGGCCCTACGCGTTCGCCGAATTGGTACCGGGACAGCGCATGGTCATCAAGAAGCGCCCGGACCACCCGGACATGGTGAGAAACCCCAACGCGCCGGACGAGATCGTGTTCCGGGTCATGCGCGAACCCGAGCAGCGGGTGGCGGCGCTGATGAACAACGAGGTGCAGATCGCCCAGTTCATACCGCCGCATCTCTTCAATCCCGTGAACAGCTCGCCCAACCACAAGATCGCAAAGGCGGACTCCATCGAGATCATGTTCCTGGCCATGCAGCCCAAGCCGCCTTTCGACAAGAAGGAAGTGCGTCAGGCGGTGTGCTACGCCATCGACCGGGACAAGATCATCAACACCCTGCTCCAGGGTCAGGCGCGCCGGCTCGACGGCCCCCTGGGTCCGGGTCAGTTGGGATACAACCCGAACCTGAAGGCCCGCTACACCTACGACCCGAAGAAGGCGCGCGAACTGCTGGCCAAGGCCGGCTATCCCGACGGGGTGGCCGTGGAGTTGCAGACGCCGGTGAACCGCTACGTGCTCGACAAGCAGGTCACCGAGGCGATGATCCCGATGCTCAACGCCGCCGGCTTCAAGGCCAGGCTGCTGACGCCGGAGTGGCCGACGCTCTGGGCCAACGTGCAGAAGGGCAAGGTGCCGTTCTTCTACATGGGCCGCGGCGGGGTGCTGGACCCGAGCTCGGCGTTTCACCAGTACTTCAGGACGGGCGGGTCGCCGCGCATCGGCCTCTACACACCGGAAATCGACGCGGCCCTCGACGCGGAGCAGGCGGAGTTCGATACCGAGAAGCGCAACCAGCACCTCACCACCGCCATGGAACTGATCACGGACCTGGCGCCGGCCTGCTTCCAGTGGCGGCACCAGCTCCTGTGGGGCATGACCAACGACATCGAGTACGAGCCCCCGGCCGACGCCCGCATCTACGGCATGGACATGGTGGTGAAGTAGATCATCTTGTCCGGCGCAAGAGGGCATGCTTCCCGAAAGGAAGCATGCCCTCTTGCTTTTTGTCCTGATTTTCGCCGACTTGAGTTGACAACTCCCAACCACGTTGATAGAAGCGCGAGAATTGCGCAACGGCATCGTCACGTTGCAAGGGAAGGAACAAACAGAGGAGAGAAGAATATGCGGAACCACATGCGAATCACTCTCGTGGCTCTGACCGTTGCCGGGCTCGCGCTATGCTTGGCCGCCAACACGGCGTGGGCACAGACCCGTGTCACCATCGGCGCCACCGAAACCATGGAGACCCACAACCCGTACGGCGACAGCGTGGCGCTGCTCTACGGCATCTACACGGAGTTGGCCGGCCCTCTGTGCAAGTACAACTGGAACGAAGGCAAGTGGGAGCCGCGGCTGGCCAAGAGCTGGAAGGTGGTGGATCCCAACAACTGGGTGTTCGAGCTGGACCAGCGCTACACGTTCAACGACGGCAGCCCGGTGACGGCCCACGACATCGTCCACTCCATCTGGCGCATCTTCAACGACCCGCAGAGCAAGCAGAAGGCGTCCGTGGCCCGTCCGGTCAAGGAGGTCAAAGCGCTCGGCGACTTCACCGTGCAGGTCACCACCCACAAGCCCACCGCGCCTCTGCTGGACTTCCTCTGTGACGGCCTGATCATCACCAGCAAGGCGGTCTACGACAAGTACGGCCCGGCGGAAGCCGACCGGAAACACCACCTGGGCGGCGGCCCCTACGAGCTGGTGGAGCTGGTGCAGGGACAGCGCATGGTCATCCGGAAGCGCCCCGACCACCCGGCCATGTCGAGGAATCCCAACGCGCCGGACGAAGTCGTCTTCCGGGTGATGCGCGAGACCGAGCAGCGGGTGGCCGCCCTCATGAACAACGAGGTGCAGGTCGCGCAGCTCATTCCGCCGCATCTGATGAAGACGGTGGAGAACTCTCCGAGGCACAAGATCGTAAAGATCCAATCCCTCGTGATCATGTTCCTGGGCATGCAGCCCAAGCCGCCCTTCGACAAGAAGGAAGTGCGCCAGGCGGTGTGCTACGCCATCGACCGGGACAAGATCATCAGGACTCTTCTGCAAGGGCAGGCGCAGCGGCTTGACGGTCCCCTGGGTCCCGGCCAGTTGGGCTACAACCCGAACCTGAAGACCCGTTACACCTACGACCCCAAGAAGGCACGTGAGCTGTTGACGCAGGCCGGGCATCTGGGCGTCGAGGTGGAGTTGCAGACCCCTGTCGGCCGCTACATCCTGGACAAGCAGGTGACCGAGGCCATGATCCCGATGCTCAACGCCGCGGGCTTCAAGGCCAAGCTGCGGACGCCCGAGTGGCCCACCCTCTGGGCCAACGTCCAGAAGGGCAAGGTGCCGTTCTTCTACATGGGTCGCGGCGGCGTTCTCGATCCGAGCTCGGCGTTCCACCAGTACTTCAGAAAGGGCGGCTCGCCGCGGATCGGCTTCTCCCATCCCGACATCGACGCAGCCCTTGACGCGGAGCAACAGGAGTTCGATCCGGTGAAACGCAACGAGTACCTCACCCAGGCCATGGAACTGATCACGGACATGGCGCCCGCCTGCTTCCAGTGGCGGCACGAGTTCCTGTGGGGAATGGCGAAAGACATCGACTATCAGCCCCCGGCTGATTCCCGCATCTACGGCATGGACATCAAAGTGAAGTAGCGGGACAGTCACCGCCAACCAAGGGAGGGGCATGCTTCCGGACCGGAAGCATGCCCCTCTTGATTTAGGAGTCCCAGCGGCCGGTCCCGAAAGTCACATGGACCCCCGCGCGGGCATCAAGACTTGAGGAGGCATTCATGAACCCCCGATTCCGCGGCATCTTCATCCCTACCCTCACCACATTCGATGACGACGGCGAGGTGGATTTCGACGTCCTTGGTGAAATGCTGGAGTTCAACATCGCCGCCGGCGTACAGGGGCTCTTCGTGCTAGGCTCTACCGGCATGGGCCCGGCCATGACGACGGAACAGCGCATCGCCACCGCGGAATTCGTCATGGACCGCGTACGGGAGCGCGTCCCGGTCATCATGCACGCGGGCGCCGCGGACGTGCAGACCACCTGCCGCCTCGCCCGGCACTCGCAAGGCCTGGGGGTCGACGCGGTGGCCGTGGTGCCGCCGTACTACTATACCGACCATACTCCGTGGGAGATCACGGCGCACTACAAGGCCGTGGCGGCGGCGGTCAATGGCACGCCCCTTTTCCTCTACGACAACGTCAAGTACTCCGGCTGGGCCTTTACGCCGGCAACGGCCAAGGCCCTTCAGCAGGAGGTACCGTCGCTGTGCGGCATGAAGGCGAGCTACTACGCCCAGGGACCGCTGCTCGGTTATCTGGAAGCCATGCCCGAGGACTTTGCCGTCATGTCGGGAAACAGCATCGACCTTCTTCCGGCGACGCCCCACGGACTCAGCGGCGCCATCCCGCCCTTGACCAGCGCAATTCCCGAGATCTGTGTGGCGCTGTGGAACGCCCTGGAGCGCCGGGACTACGGTCAGGCGATTCCGCTACAGAAGAAGGCGGACGATTTCGGGCGCACCATCGGCCGGTTGGGGCAGCGTTTCGGCCGCAGCGCCCATCGCGAAGCCATGCGCGCCCGCGGTTTCAAGATCAAGCGCTACCCGCGCTGGCCTTCGGAGGAGTTGACCGAGGAAGCGATGCAGACCGTGGCGGACGCCTTGAAGGCCACCGGCCTTTGACGGTCCGCGGATCACGCGGCAGCGGGGGCGTCACCCCTTCTTGGCGGACGCGGGGGCCGGCGGCTCCAGGTCCCAGCCCTTGGCGGAGATGTCCATGATGACGCCGTTGGGGCCGCGCACCTTCTCCTCGAAGTAGAAGCTGTGGTGGGAACCCACCGCGTCCCCGAGGATTTCCGCCCCCGTGCCGTCCAGCCTGGCGTTGGCCTCCTGGACGTCGTCCACCTGGAACCCCATGTGATGAAGCCCCTCGTAGGCGGCGCCCCCCACCATGTCCGCGGCCTCGTCGGAGGGGTAGTTCAGGAACGCGAAGTTGACGTGTCCGTCCGAGAGGAACACGCCGCCTCCGCGGGGCGAATCGGGTACCTGCTTGATGAACTTGAGCCCGAACACCTTCTGGTAGAAGGCCGCGGTCTTCTCCGGGTCCTTGGTGGCGATTGCGATGTGTCTCAAGCGTGCCATGTATCCCCCTTCTTCTACTTCGTTCCTGCTCCCGGGCGAGCGGACGCCGTCAATCGGCCCCTTCCATGGCCCGGGCGATGCCGCCGAGAAACACCTGCCAGAACTCCAGGGACTGGCGCGCGGCGTCCAGTATCCCCTCCCACTGAACTTCCGTCTCGGCGTAGTTGGCCAACAGCTCCATGGTCTGGCTCTTGTGGTCGGTGTCGGCCTCGCGGTGCAGCTTGAAATTGGGTAGCTGCTCCAAGGTGAGCCCGAGGTCCTTCGTCCAGCGCTCCTGGGCACGGGTCTGGTGCGCCCCGCCGGGGATGATGGGGTCCAGGTTGACTCGCTCCAGCACGGCCACGCCGCCGAGCCCTTCGAGCCAGCCCAGGTTGAAGGCCAGCCAACTCCAGCCGCAGATGGCCGCCCGGGTGGTAGGCAGCGGCCGCGCGTGGTGAACCTCGTCGGCGGTGAGCCCCACGGCCTCGCCGTGCCGCACCCACAGTGTGTAGTGGTCCGAGCCGCAGCGCGGGTCGAACAGCATCTCCTCGGTCTCGTGCTCCAGCAACTCCTTCTTGACTTCCATGTGCGGACAGCGCGCGATGAGGTAGGCCCAGGCCGAGCGCCGGCCGCGTACGAACAGCCCGAACTGCTGCGCGATGATCTGCGCCCGGCGCGGGTTCAGCCGCACTTGGTAGAACTCCTTGACTTCGGGAGCGGCAAACGTCTCCCGGGTCAACTGGTTCAGCATCTCGTCGTACCGTGCCGCCGTCGCGTCCATCGTGCCGCTCCTTCTCAGGCGTCCGCCGGTATGCGCTCCATGGCTTCCAGCACCCCGGCGCGGTAGATGGTCATGAGCTCCATGGACTCCTTGACGGCGCGCAACGCCTTTTCCTGCAACGGCCCGGTGGCGTGCCTCTCGAGGTCGGGCAGGAACATGTCGCTGTGCTCCTCGTCGGCCTGGGAGTGCACGTCGAAGTTGGGCATCTGCTTCATCTTGAAGCCCATGTCCTCGCTCCAGCGCCGGCCCATGCGGGTGGAATGGCCGCCGCCGTGGTCCCCCAACAGGCGGTCGTCGTTGCACCACTCCGTCACCGTCAGCGCCGCCAGCCCTTCGAGCCACGGCTTTTCGCGGGTAATCCAGCCCCAGGCGTAGAGCACGGCGCGGGTCGTGGGAAGAGGATCGGCGTTGAGGATGTCCTCGGGCTCGAGCCCCACCAGCTTGCCCTGGTTCACGATCAGCGTGATGTGGCCGTGCTCGCTGAACTCATCCTTGATCACCTCGCCGTACTCGTGCTGCAGGATCTTCTGCTTCACCGACCAGACCGGGCAGTTGCCGGACACGTGCGCCCAGCAGTCCCGGCGGTGGCGAATGAAATGGGCCAGCTCCCGCACGATCACCTGGGCGCGCAGCGGGTTCTGCTTGAGGTCGAAATAGCGGTTCACGACGTCGGAAGCCGAATGCTCCCGCACGATGTCGCCGATGGCCTTGCGCCACTCATGAACTTCCATGGTGAGTCCCTCCCGGTCCCGTGGCGTCCCGCGAGTCATCTCGTGTATTCGCGGGACTACGACACGTTCCGATTCAATAGCCGATGGCGCAGCCGTCCTTGCGCGGATCCGACCCGCCCATGAGAACCCCGGTGTCCGGCTCGATGGCAATGGCGTGGGCGCCGCCGAAGCTCTCGGGCGCCCCGGCGACCACTTGGTGGCCGCGCGCCTGCAGCGCGCTCACGGTGCCGGCGGCCACACCCGGTTCCAGCGCCACTTCCACGCCGGACAGATGGTTGAACCGGTGCGCATCCAGCGCCTCCTGAGCGCTCATGCCGAAGTCCACCACGTTGCTGATGATCTGGCTCTGTACCTGGGCCTGGACGTGGCCGCCCTTGAGTCCCACCACCAGCACTGGACGCCCGTCCCTCAACACCATGCCCGGCATGAGCGTGTGGCTGCAACGCTTGTGCGGGCCGAGGCAGTTGGGGTGCCCTTCCTCGAGACAGAACATGTGGCCCCGGTTCTGGAGCACGATGCCGGTGTCCTCCACCGCCACGCCCGAACCGAAGCCCATGAACAGGCTCTGGATGAAGGACACCCGGTTGCCCCGGCCGTCGGCCACGGCCACGTACTCGGTGTCCCCTTCCACCGGCGCCGCGTCCACGCGGGACGCCGCCGTTTCCATGGAGATGCCGCGCCGGAGCGCGGCGATTCGCGATTCCGCCACC
This sequence comes from Deltaproteobacteria bacterium, assembly GCA_028818775.1. Classification (NCBI taxonomy): domain Bacteria; kingdom Pseudomonadati; phylum Myxococcota; class Myxococcia; species Deltaproteobacteria bacterium. The sequence continues at coordinate 16,836 of JAPPNE010000122.1, forward strand.
AGGTCGCACCAGCTCACGGTCATGCTGTCGCGGTCGGCAAGGTAACGCTCCCGGTCGGCAAAGGCGCGCTTCTTGGCTTCGATGAAGAGATGGAGGTGGTCGGCGCCGTTGTGCTCCAGCGAACCGAGGTCGTAGCCCTCCAGGATCCTGAGCATTTCCAGCGCCACGAACCCCTGCGTGGCCGGGGGCAACTGGTACACCTCGTGGCCGCGGTAGGACGCACGGATAGGCTCCACCCACTCCGAGGCATGCTCCTCCATGTCGCGCATGTCGAACGCGCCGCCGAGCTTGCGCGAGCAGCGCACGAGCTTCTCCGCCACCTCGCCGCGGTAGAAGTATTCCGCGCCCCCCTCGGCGATGCCGCGCAGCGTCCGGGCGAGGTCCGGTTGCCGGAAAATCTCTCCCGGTCGCGGCGCGCGCCCGTCCACCAGGTATCCGGCCGCGGCTTCCTCGTTCTCGCGGAGCTTGCCCTCCAGGCCGCGCCACTCCTCGCTGGTGAAGGCGCTCACCGGGAACCCGTCCTCGGCGTAGCGGATGGCGGGCTCCAGCAGAGCCGCCAGCGGGCGCGTACCGTGGGCCTCCAGGAGCGTCTCCCACCCGTGCACCGCGCCGGGCACGGTCACCGAGTGGATCCCGGTCTGCGGCACCGCGTCGAGGCCCTCCTTCCAGAAAGCCGCTGGATCGGCCCCGTAGGGAGAGCGGCCGCTGGCGTCCAGCGCCTTCATCTCGCCGGTCTCGGCGACGTAGAGGAGCGCGAAGGCATCGCCGCCGATGCCGATGGACATGGGCTCCAGCACCCCGAGCATGGCCGCGGTGGCCACGGCCGCGTCCACCGCGTTGCCGCCCTCCGCCAGCACCTGGACGCCCACCAGCGACGCCAGCCGCTGGCTGCACGCAACCATGCCGTTCCTGCCCATGACCGTGCCCATGATGCTCCGCGCGAGACTACGCTGCCTGGGTCTCCGGCACTTCCACCATCGCGGAGCCCAGCGCCCCGCGGTAGGCCCGGTCCAGGGCCAGGCAGTCGCGTGCCGCGCGGATGATCAGGGCGCCGGTGTCGGCGTCGCGCACGTACTTCTCGAACACCGGGTCGAACATGTCCGAGTGACCGATGTCCGCGGTCATGTGGAGCTTGGTGTTGGCGTCGAGCTTCTCCACCGAGCCCACGATCTCGCGCGCCTTCTTCATGGCCATGCGGTGGGTGAAGCCGCCTCCCTTGACGATCTCGTTGTTGTTCTTGCGCTCGGTGGTGTGGTTGACCATCAGGGCCTCGATCCACGAGCGCGTGGAGCACAGGTGGAACCACGCCCAGAACGCCGCCCGCGCCCCCGGCAGGAGGCTGGCCTCGTCCGCGGCCCCTGCCATGTCCTCGTCGGTGAGGTGCGCCGCGCCCAGACGCTCGTCGAAGATCAACTCGTCCTTCTCGTGCTCCCAGATGGCCCGCTTGACGTCCAGCGGCGCCTTGCCCGCCGCCACCGCCCAGCAGTCGCGCCGGCTCTTGATGTAATGGGGGTAGTGGAGATCGAGAACGGCCTGACGCGCCGGGGTGAGGCGGACGCCGAAGATGCGCCGGTATTCCGCGCTCTCGAAATGCCGGTTGACCATGTCGTCGACGACCGTGCGCGCTTTCGTCCACTCGCTCATGGGTACCTCCGATTCGAACTCACCCGCGGCCGAGGGTCCGGGACAGGGGCGGGTTTGAAACCCGCCCCTACGTCGTGGGCTCGCGCGCGGGGTGGGTTCCGGCGGGTTCAGACCGGCCAGCCGTGCTCGGACACGTCCACCCGGTTCTCCTCCGGATCGGTGATCCAGCTCTCCGCTATGGCGCCGTAGGTGTTGGCGTTGGCGGTCGCCTTCACGGACTCTTCGACGGCCTTGACGCTGTCCACCACGAAGCCGAAGTGGTGGATGCCGTAGGGCAGGTTCGGACTGCTGATCAACGCCACGTCGACGTGCCCGTCGGAGAGGTAGATGGTGCCGTTGGGCCCCCGGCTCTTCTCCTCCAGACCGAAGTGCTCCTTGTAGTAGTCCGCCACCTTGTCGCGGTCGTGGGTGTTGATGGCGATGTGTCGTATCCTGGGCCGTGCCATTGGCTTCTCCTTCCTGCTGGGTCCCCCTGAACGGGCGGTTTTCAGTTTCCGATGATGTTCCTGAGCTTGGCCTTGACCGCGGGCGAGGCGGCCAGCACCTGCTTTACTTGGGCCGCGACGTCTTCCGCCGACACGTAATCGATGGTCATCCTCGTCTTCTTGGCGAGCGCCAGAAACTCGGGGTCCTCGAGTGTTGCCTTGAAGGCCTTGCGCAGAACCTCGACGCCGTCGGCCGGGGCCTTGGGCGGCGCGGCGAACGGACGGAAGAACCGGTACTGGGCCATCCAGGCGTTGAACGCCTCCATGTCCTCCGCGCCCTTGATGAAGTCGGTGTACTTGGGAAGCCCCTTCACCTGGGGGTCGTTGGAATCGCCCTGCAGGAGCACCGGGATCAGCTGGTCGTCCCCCTTGGCGTTCAGCATGTCGCGGGCGGTGATCTTCATGGACACCCACTGCCAGCAGGCGCCGTCCACCTCGCGCCGGGTCATGGCGGCGCGAATGCCCGCCGTGCCCTGGTAACCGGGCACCAGCTTCACGTTGGCGCCGATAAGCTGCTTGAGGATTCTGGGTTGCTCCCGGGTGCTGCTGCCGGCCGCCCCCATGGTGATGGGCTTCTTCGACTTCACCACGTCATCGAGGGTCTTGACGCCGCTGAAGCCCATGAACGCGCACGCGGGCATGCCCACGCTCGGCGCCCCGATCCAGTGGAACTTGCCGGCGTCGAACTTGATCCCTTCCGTGCCCATGGTCTGTTCCATGACCAGGCCGCTGATGAGCATGGCGAAGGTCAACCCGTCGGGTTTGGCGACGTTGTAGAGGTAGTTGGCGGCGATGAGACTGCCCGCCCCCGGCATGTTCTGGACGATGAGGTTGGGCTTGCCCGGCAGGTGCTTGGGCATGTGGCGCGCGATGGCGCGCGCGTAGGTATCGTACCCGCCGCCGGGCGACGTGCCGACGATGAGCCGCAGCGTCTTGCCGGTGTAGTCCGGCGCGGCGTGAGCCGCGGCGAGCCAGCACAGCGAAACGGCGACGACCAGACAACCGAAAGTCCTGATCCTGGGCATGAGTTCCTCCAGTGGTGAGAGCGCGGTTGCCGGCTGTTGGTGAAACCGGAACCGCCTGTCGTGTGTCATCCCATTTAGCCCTCTTCGATCCCCAGGTTCAACCCTAGTGTCCTGTCTCACAGATAGCGTTATGAAGCTGCGGGTCCTTTTCGCCGTCGGCTGCGTTGCTCTTCCTCGCGTGGTACCCGCCACT
>JAPPNE010000123.1 GCA_028818775.1 Deltaproteobacteria bacterium
ACCAGCAGCAGCATGGAGAAGGTGAACAGGTTCAGGTAGGCGAAGTAGCGCCACAGGGAGCGGTCCTCGTGCATGTAGCCGATGGAGTAGAAGTGGATCAGGCCGCCGATGCCGCTCACCACCAGGATCATGATGGCCGACAGGGGGTCCACCCAGAAGGCCACGTCCACGCTGAACGAGCCCATGGGGATCCATGTGTAGAACGCGTCGATCAGGAAACGCTCCTTGGCCGGGAGCCCGAGCAGCCGGCCGAAGGCCCACAGCGAGAACAGGAAGGACAGGGTCACGGGAGCGCAGGCGATGAACGCCACCGCGCGCTTGCCCCATTGCTCCTGGATGCGGGCGCCCAGCAGGCCGTTCACCGCCGCGCCCAGCAGCGGGAACAGCACGATCCAACGCAGAAAATCGGTTTGAACGGGGTGGTCCATGGCGCGCTGACTCGGTTCTAATCCTTGAGCGTCTCGGTGGCCTCGACGTCGATGGTGCTGAAGAGCTGGTAGATGGCGAGGACGATGGCGAGGCCGATGGCGGCCTCGGAGGCGGCCAGCATGATGATGAACACCGTGTAGATCTGCCCGTCCACCTGCCCGGTGCTGAAGTGCGAGAACGCCACGTAGTTCAGCCCGGCGGAGTTGAGGATGAGCTCGACCCCCAGCAGGATGCTGATGGCGTTGCGCCGCGTGAGAACGATGTAGATGCCCAGCGCGAACAGGATGCCGGACACCACCAGGTAGTGCTTCAGCCCGACGTCCGCCAGCAATGCAACGTATTCAGCCATCTCGCGAGACTCTATTCCTTGATTTCCTTGCGCGACAGCGTGATGGCGCCGATGAGGGCCACCAGCAGCACCACCGCGGCGATCTGGAACGGCAGCAGGTACTCGCCCAGGAAGAGGTTGCCTATGGCCGCCGTGGTGGGCTCGAAAGCCACTTCCTTGGCCTTCGCCCAATCGGTCCCGGCGATGGCGTAGACGAGGATGCACAGGAAGACCGCGCCCGCCACCAGTCCGGGGATGCGCCCCACCGTCCGGTTGGTGATGTCGATGTCGCTGATCCGGTGGGTCAGCATCACCGCGAACAGGATCAGCACGAGAATGCCTCCCACGTAGATCAACACCTGCACCGCCGCCACGAAGTCCGCGCCCAGGAACACGTAGAGCGCGGCCACCCCGCCGAAGGTGCCCAGCAGCGAGAACGCCGAGTGCACGATGTTGCGCGAGAACGCCACGATGCACGCGGACCCCACCACCACCAGGGCAACCAGGTAGAAAACGAGGACGTGTATGGGAATCTCCATGATCGTATCAGCCTTTTGATGGGAGCAGCCTTTTGATGGGAGGTCTACCGGCCCGTATCAGACGAATGGGGCCGGCAGTAGGTGCACCGCGGCGGCGGGAACAGCAGCCTTCCGGCGATCAAGCCTCGCGGATCCGGCTTCGTGGCCGTCAGTTTTCCGGTTCGGCTATCTCGTCCAGGTACCTCTTTCCGATATCCACCTTCTGAACCATCCGGGGTTCCGTCTCTCCGCCCTTCTTCGGCTTGTACAGAGGCACTCTCTCGGTCACGAAATGACGCACCAGACCGGCGGGATTGTTGCAGGCGCCCTCGAACTCTTGAGTGTGGCGAATGGATCCCGTGGGGCAGGCCTCCATGCACAGCCCACAATACATGCACTTGCATATGTCGATGTCAAACAGGGTGAAGTCGCGCTGGTTCGTCTCGGTGTTCCGTTCGATGCCGATGGCGATGCAGTTGATCGGGCACACCCGCTCGCACGCCAGGCACCCGGTGCAGATGTCCATGTCGACCTCGAGGATGCCGCGGTAACGCAGGGGCAGAGTGTCCTGCACCTGCTGCGCGATGCGGTCGGGATACTGCACCGTGGAGGGCTTGCGCACGAAGTGCGAGAAGGTGATGGACATGCCCTCGAAGATGCTGCTCACGGTATCCTTGATGTTCCCGAAGTATGCGATGACTGCGCTCATGACGTTTCCCCGCTTTCGTTATCCCTAGACGTAGGGCTTGAGGTAAAGCTCGGGGCGCGAGTGCCTGATCTGGTAGGCCACCCGCCACATGAAATAAACGATTACCAGCACCGTGAAGCCCAGGGTCGCCAGGCTCAGCGCGGGGTTTCCCTCGGGCCAGATCACCAGCAGCACGATGGTGCCGAACAGGCACACGAACGCGATGGGCACCATGTATTTCCAGCACATGGCCATGAGCTGGTCCACCCGCACCCGAGGCAGGGTGCCGCGGATCCACATGGCCACCAGGACCCACAGATATGACTTGGCGAAGAAGACCGTGAACTCCACCACGCCCTTGGCCACCGGATGCTCGGCCATGGTCACGCCGAAAATGGTCGCCGGAATCTGCCAGCCGCCGAGGAACAGGGTCGTCGCGATGGCGCCGATGACGTACAGGTTGCCCCACTCCGCGAAGAAGAAGAACAGGAAGCGCATGCCGCTGTACTCGGTCACGTAGCCGGCCACCAGCTCTGACTCGGCCTCGGGAATGTCGAAGGGCGTGCGGTTGCCCTCGGCCAGCGCCGAGGTGAAGAACATGAAGAAGGCCACCAGGGTGAAGGGGTTGTAGAAGATGAACCAGTCCTGCGGCGCCCAGCCCTGGGCCTGGATGATGCCCTGCATGCTCAGGGTGCCGGACAGGAAGATCACCACCAGCACCGACAGCCCGGCGGGGATCTCGTAGCTGACGATCTGCGCGGCGGAGCGCATGCCGCCCAGGAGCGACCACTTGTTGTTGGACGACCAGCCCGCCATCAGGATGCCCACCACCGCCAGCGAGGTGATGGCCAGCAGGTAGAGGATGCCGATGTTCAGGTCGGCGGGGATCAGCCAGCTTCCGAAGGGGATGACGACGAAGGCCCCGATGAACCCGGCGAAGACGACGTACGGCGCCAACAGGAAGAGCTTCCTGTCGGCCGACGCCGGGACGATGTCCTCTTTCTGGATGTTCTTGACGCCGTCCGCGAGCCACTGGAGGATGCCCTGCGGCCCGACCCGGTTGGGGCCGACGCGGGACTGCATGCGCGCCCACACGCGCCGCTCGAGCCAGCTCGTGACCCCGGCCAGCGGCGCGACGAAGAACGACAGCACGGCGAAGGCCACGAGGATCGCCGCCAGCGCATAGCCCACGGACACCGGGATGGCCCCCGGCAGCAAGGCCTGTATCAGGGACTGTATGAGGTCTTGAATGGTGGATTCCATCGCCAGCCTAACGATCGATCTCCGGAGCGTCCACGTCCAGGCTCGCGATCAGCGCGATCAGGTCCGCCACCATGATCCCCGGGCTGATCTTGTCGATGATGCTCATGGCGGTGAAGGAGCCGGTGCGGATGCGCACCCGGTAGGGGTACTCGCTGCCGTCGCTGACCACGTAGTAGCCCATGTCCCCGCGCGGCGCCTCGATGCGCACGTAGGTCTCGCCGGCGGGCGGCTTGAACTTGCGCGCCACCTTGGCGACGGCCGGCCCGTCGGGCATCTTGTCGAGGCACTGGCGCAGGATCTTGCAGCTCTCCATCAACTCGCGGATGCGCACGTAATAGCGGTCGTAGGAGTCCCCCAGGGTGCCGCGCTCGCCGCGCCCCACCGGCACCTCGAAGTCGAGCTCGGGATAGACCGAGTAGGGGATGTCGCGGCGGATGTCCCAGTGGACGCCGGAAGCCCGCAGGTTGGGACCCACCAGGTTGTACTGGAGCGCGTCCTCCTTGGAGATCACCGCGACGTTGGCCAGCCGCTCGATGAAGATCTTGTTGTACGACAGCAGCCGGTTGTACTCGTCGACGATGGGCTCGAAATGGTCCAGGAACGCGGTGATCCGCGCGCACGTCTCGGGCTTGATGTCGTAGCCGACGCCGCCGATCCGGAGGTAGTTGTAGGTGAGGCGAGCGCCGCAGATCTCCTCCATCAGGTCATTGATGCTCTCCCGCTCCCGGAGGGCATGCAGGAAGGGGGTGATGGCGCCGATGTCCTGCCCGAAGGTGCCCACCGCGATCAGGTGGCTGGCGACGCGGTTGAGCTCGCAGGCGATCACCCGGCAGTACTCGCCCCGGGGCGGCACCTCGACGTTGCCCAGCCGCTCCGCCGCCATGCAGAAGCCCTGGTTGGCGAACATGGCGGCGAGATAGTCGGCGCGGTCGGTGTAGGGGACATAGCCGTGCCACGTGCACTTCTCGCCGATCTTCTCGATGGAGCGGTGCAGGTAGCCGACGTCGGGGATGGCCTCGTTGATGACCTCGCCGTCGGTCTTGACCACGAACCGCAGCACGCCGTGGGTGCTCGGATGCTGCGGCCCCACGTTCAGGGTCATGTCTTCGGTGTGCAAGCCGGTGTGTTCGGCAACCTCAGCCATGATGTCCTTCCTTCGTCAACGACACGGACACGGACGGGTTTGAAACCCGCCCCTACAATTCGACCGCGGCACTCTGCCGCGACCCGTCTAGCGCATGTTCTCCGGAACCAGCGGCTCGCGTTCTGTGCTGATGCCGTCGTACTCTTCCTGCTCCACGAAGTCCTTGCGCAGGGGATAGCCCACCCAGTCCTCCGGCAGCAGGATACGGCGAAGGTCCGAGTGCCCTTCGAAGACGACTCCGAAGAGATCGAACACTTCCCGCTCGAACCAGTTGGCGACCTTCCAGACGTCCTCCACCGTCGCGATCCGGGCCGCGTCCCGGTCCACGTCGGCCTTGATCACAATCTGTTGCGGAGGCTCGTACGAGTACAGGTGGTAGACCACCTGGATGACGTTCTCGGTGGGGAGATCCACCGCCGTCAGGTCGGAAAGCACGCTGAACTTGAGCGCCCCGTCGTCCCGCAACGCCAGGCACACTTCCTTGAGGTTGGCCGCGTTGATCTTGAAGAACGGGTCCAGACACTCTTCGTCAAGGTCCGTGGCGGCCCCGGGGCAAAGCTCGTTCACGCGCTCGAATATCTCTTTTGCCGTCATGTCGTCGATACCTGCCTGGTGGCTGTCCGTCGCGAGACTAGTTCTTCACCCACTCCAGGTCGCCCTTGCACCAGTCGTAGATGAGGCCCAGGAACACGATGAGGGTGAAGACGGCGATGGCGCCGAACGCGAACAGTCCCGCGTCGTTCTGAAGCCAGTCGCGGAACACGACCGCCACCGGGAAGATGAAGGCAATCTCCACCTCGAAGATGATGAAGATCAGGGCGATGAAGTAGAACCGGACGTTGAAGTTGACCCACGCGCTCCCGGAGGCAGGCTCGCCGCACTCATAGGTGGAGAGCTTGCGGAGCTGTGGGTTGGAAGGCCGCAACAGGCGACCGATCAACAGGTTCACCCAGACGAAGGCCGCACCCAACAACGTGAATACCAGCACGCTGGCGAAGTCAAAAAGCATGGTTCCTCGGGTAAGATAAAGAAATCAATAACCTTTTGCAGTCGGTCCCTATATACACACAAAAGCCCTTGCCGGTCAACAAACCGGCCCCCGCGCCCCGCCGCCATCCTTACACTGCCCAACCATTCCTGTTACCTTATCCGGTGGCCGGCGTCGACCGGCAAGACACGGGAAAGATCAATCCGGGAGAGATCAAACGCATGGCAAGAGTAAGCATCACCGTCGCCTGTTGGGACTATGACCGGACGCGCCCCCTGCAGGAAGGCCGCGTTCCGGTGGAGGGGGTCGACCTCACCTACCTGCCGTTCCGGGTGGAGGAAACCTTCTGGCGCATGCTGCGCTACCAGGACTTCGACGCCGCCGAGATGTCCATGGGCTCCTACATGATGTCCCGGGACAAGGGCACGCCGCGGTTCGTGGCGATCCCGGTGTTCCCCTCCCGCGCGTTCCGGCACTCCGGCATCTACATCCATACCGGCTCGGGCATCAAGGAAGCCGCCGACCTGACGGGCAAGCGGGTGGGCGTCCCCGAGTACCAGATGACCGCGGCCATCTGGCAACGCGGCATCCTGCAACACGAGTACGGCGTCGATATCGAGAAGGTGAACTGGTTCACGGGCGGCGAAGAGACGCCCGGACGGGAGGAAAAACTCCGTCCGGATCTGCCCGAGACCCTCTCCATCACCCCCATCGGCCCGGGCCAGACCCTCTCCTCCATGCTGGAGAACGGCGAAATCGACGCCCTGGTCTCGGCCCACATGCCGTCTCCTTTCGTGCGCCGCTCGCCCAAGGTGGCGCGGCTGTTCCCGGACTTCCGCTCGGTGGAGGAGGATTACTTCCGGAAGACGGGAATCTTCCCCATCATGCACACCGTGGTCTTCCGGGAGGACGTGTACGAGCGCCATCCCTGGGTGGCACAGAACCTCTACAAGGCCTTCTGCGAGTCCAAGCGGCTGTGCGCCGAGGCCATGTACGAGTACTCCGCGCTCAAGTACATGATGGCCTGGTCCATCGAGCAGATGGAGAAGGAAAGGGAGGTCCTCGGACCGGATCCCTGGGCCTACGGGCTGGAGTCCAACCGCCACGTCCTCGAGACGCTGGTGGGCTACGCCCACGAGCAGGGCCTCATCAAGCAGCCGCTGGCGGTGGACAGCCTGTTCGCGCCGAGCACGCTGAACGAGTTCAAGGTATAGGTACAGGTCCTTGGCCGACCCCGAGAAACCGGGCGCCGACGCCCCTCCGACGGAAGAATCCGTGGCACCGGAGCCGGCGGAGATCGGCCCCGACCCCGCCATCCAGGAAACCAAGTGGTGGATCGACACCGGCATCCGGCGGGGACAGGAACCCGCCGAGCGCGAACCCAAGGGCGTGATCGAGCGCTGGGCCTTCGAGCTGCTGAAGGACTACCGGCAGGAACGCGCGCTCCAGAACATCGTCGACATCAACGGCCAGGTCCTGCGCGAGCTGGGCAACAACGACGACCGCTGGGTCCACGTATCCCTGGGCGTCGGCGAGTTCCCCCCCAAGCGCCTCAACCACATCAAGGACGCCCTGCGCATCCCGCGCTACGCCCGCGCCCTCGCCATCGACGCCGGCTACTCCGTCCGCATCCTCGTCACCGGCGACCCCCCCGGCGAGAAGCTCCTGGACATCAACTTCACCGAGTCGCCGTCCCTCGACTACTGGATCAACGGCGAACTGATGGAGGAGCAGATGTTCCGCTCCATCGACGACGCCCTCAAGCGCCTGCGGAACTCCGTGCACCGGTACCTGCGGAAGGACTCCGCCGACGCGCCGGCGTAGTCACCCCGCCGCGCCGGGCCTTCCTATCGTGTTGGGTGGGGTGGTGAAGGAGACGGAGCTGGTGATCTCGAGGCCGTAGCCGGAGAGGCCGACGAGGTTGCGGGGGTTGTTGGTGACGAGGCGGAGCTTGCGCACGCCGAGGTCGCGGAGGATTTGGGCGCCGATGCCGAAATCGCGGAAGCTCCGCTGCTTTCCGGCCTCGTCGGTGCGCAGGCCCTTGCCCTCGGGCTGCAGGTAGAGCAGGACGCCGGCGCCTTCCTTGTCGATCAGCTCCATGGACTGCTTGATGACCGAGCCGGTGTCGAAGAACTCGAAGCCGAAGACGTCGCCG
>JAPPNE010000124.1 GCA_028818775.1 Deltaproteobacteria bacterium
GCGCGGACTTCTTCCACGATCTGCCGGACTTCTTCGCGCGCGAGGACGTGAGCCCCGACGTGCGCAAGAAGATCCTGTGCGACAACCCGAAGCGGTATTACGGACTATGAGCGAGCCTCTCGACCTCGAACGCACGGCGGCCATGAGCCGCGCCGACCGTGACCACCTCGTCCACGGCTTCGTGCCGCTGTCGAAGCATCAAAAGGACGGCGTGCCGGTGTTCGTCCGGGCGGAGGGAGTCTACTTCTGGGACTCCCTGGGCAAGCGCTACATCGACGGCCTCGCCACCCTGTGGAACGTCCACGTCGGCCACGGCCGGAAGGAGATCACCCGGGCCGTGGCGGAGCAGATGGACCGGCTGGCCTACGCGCCCACGCTCATCGGGCCCACTTCCGAGCCCACCGTTCGGCTTGCGTCCCGGCTCACGGAGATGGCGCCGGAGGGGTTGACCCGGGTGGTGTTCACCTCGGGGGGCTCCGAGACCAACGAGAGCATGATCCGGTTGGTGCGGTCCTACTGGAAAGCCAAGGGCCAGCCCAACAGGACGCAGTTCGTCACCCTTAACCAGGGCTACCACGGTTCCTCCAGCGGCGCGGCTATGCTCACCGGCATTCCGCTCTTCAACCAGCAAATGGAACCGGGCCTGCCCGGCGTGCACCACATGGCGCGGCCCCACTGCTACCGTTGCGAGCTGGGAAAGACCTGGCCCGACTGCCGGCTCGCTTGCGCCGACGAGTTGGAGCGGCTGGTGGAGCGGGAGGGCACGGACGCCATTGCGGCCTTCGTGGCCGAGCCCGTGCAGGGCGTGGGCGGGGTCATCGTCCCGCCCGAGGGTTGGCTCGCGAGGATTCGGGAGATCTGCGACCGGCATGGTATCCTGATGGTCTGCGACGAGGTGATCACCGGCTACGGGCGCACCGGCAGCCTGTTCGCGTGCGCGGGCGAGGGCGTCACGCCGGACGTGCTGGTCACCGCCAAGGGCATCACCAGCGGCTATCTGCCCCTGGGCGCCATGCTCTTCCGCGAGGAGATCTTCCAGACGCTCCTGGCCAAGGCCGACGACGCCTTCTACCACGGCTACACCTACACCGGACATCCGGTGGTGTGCGCGGCCGCGCTGGCCAACCTGGACATCATCGAGGGGGAGCGGCTGGTGGAGCGGGCGGCGGAGGTGGGCGCCTACCTGCAGGAGCGGCTGGCAACGCTGGCGGACCTGCCCATGGTGGGCCAGGTGCGGGGCAAGGGGCTCATCGCCGCGGTGGAGCTGGTGAGGGACAAGGAGACCCGGGAGTCCTTTCCGGTGGAACAGCAGGTGCCGCGGCAGGTCTACGACGAGTGCCTCGCCAACGGCCTGTTGCTGCGGGTGTGCGGCACCCACGCCTTGGCCGTGTGTCCGCCGCTGGTGGTCACGAAGGAACAGATCGACGACATCGTTGCCATCTTGCGGAACGCCATCACCACGGTCGCGAAGGCCGTGCTGCCGTAGCGTATCCGCGTGGGCCGAACGGCCTCGACGCCGCATACCGTCATTGTCCGCCGCATATCATCATTCCCCGCCCCATATCGTCATTCCCGCGGAAGCGGGAATCCATGGGTGGGGAGGGGTTGACACACCCCACAGGGAGGTACCCGTCAATGGTTGAATGCCCCGTTTGCGGAGCAGAATTCGAGCTCGAGGATGACGCGGTGGAGGGCGAGCTGATCACCTGCGCCGACTGCGGCACCGAGCTGGAGGTCACCAGCCTCGATCCGCCGGAGGTGGCCGAGGCGCCCTCGGAAGAGGAAGACTGGGGGGAATGAGCTTGAAGATAGGTCTGCTGCATTCACTGGTCCGGCCCGAGGAGAAGCTCCTGATCAAGGAGTTCCGGAAGCATTCCGGCGTGGAGCTTCAGATGATCGACGACCGCAAGCTGTCGTTCAACCTGGGCAGGGACCGGTTCGACCTGGACGTGGTGCTGGAGCGGTGCATCAACCACTCCCGGGCGCTGCACGGCCTTCGTCTGTTCGAGAGCGCCGGGGTGCGCTGCGTCAACTCTTCGGGTGTGGCCACGGTGTGCGGCGACAAGATACTCACCTCGGTGCACCTGCAGGAGCACGGCGTGCCCCAGCCCGAGGTGCGCATCGCCTTCACCGAGGAATCCACGCTGGAGGCCATCGAGGAGATGGGCTACCCGGTGGTGCTGAAGCCCGCGGTGGGTTCCTGGGGCCGGCTCTTGGCCAAGGTCAACGACCGCGACGCGGCCGAGACGATCCTGGAGCACAAGGCGATTCTGGGCAGCTACCACCACTCCATCTTCTACATCCAGCAGTACGTCGAGAAGACCGGGCGCGATATCCGGAGCTTCGTCATCGGCGACGAGTGCATCGCCGCCATCTACCGCTACAGCGACCACTGGATCACCAACACCGCGCGTGGCGGCCGCGCCGAGAACTGCCCGGTGACGGACGAGCTGGGGGACCTGTCGGTGCGCGCGTGCCGCGCGGCGGGAGGCGGCATCGTCGCCGTGGATCTCTTCGAGACGCCGGACGGCCTGCTGGTCAACGAGGTCAACTACACCATGGAGTTCCGCAACAGCATCGATACCACCGGCGTCAACATCCCCGGACTCGTGGTCGAGCACGTGCTCAGGGTGGGCCGGGAGGAACAGGAACGCAGGGGCGCGGCCTGAGGGGCCTGGCGGACGGGTATGCGGGTCATGGGCATGGATCGGAAAGGAACGCGCGGGCCGTGGCGGACAAGCTGAAGGTCTCCATCGTCGGGGCGTCGGGCTATTCCGGGGGCGAGCTGTTGCGCCTATTGCTGGCACATCCGCGGGTGGAGGTGTGCGAGGCCACCTCCGAGCGCTTCGCCGGCAAGTTCGTGTCCAAGGCCCACCCCAACCTGCGCAAGCGCACCCAACTCAAGTTCTGCAGGATGGACGAGTTGAAGCCGTGCGATCTGTTGTTCCTGTGCCTGCCCCACGGCCGTGCCATGGAGCGCATCGACGCCTTCCGGGCGCTGGCCCCCAGGATCATCGACCTGAGCGCCGACTTCCGGCTCGACGACCCGGGCGAATACGAACGCTGGTACGGCAAGGCGCACGCGCGGCCGGACCTCATGAGCAAGTTCGTGTACGGCGTCCCCGAGCTGCACCGCGAGGAGATACGGGGCGCGAGCCTTGTGACCGGGGCCGGCTGCAATGCCACCGCCACCATCCTCGGACTGTACCCGTTCTTCAGGAAGGGGTTGGCGGATCCCGAGCGCACGGTGGTGGAAGTGAAGGTGGGCTCCAGCGAGGGCGGCAATGCCGCCAGCGACGCCTCGCACCACCCGGAGCGCAGCGGCGCGGTACGTTCGTTCATGCCCACGATGCACCGCCACTGCGCGGAGATCTACCAGGAACTGGGCTTCGGCGAGGCCGTCCGCGTGTATTTCTCCGCCACCTCCATCGAGATGGTGCGGGGGGTCCTGGCGACCTGTCACCTGTTCCTGCGCGAGCCCCTGGAAGAGAAGGACGTGTGGAAGATCTACCGTGAGGCGTACGGCAAGGAGCCCTTCATCCGCATCGTCAAGGAAGCGGACGGCATCTACCGCTACCCCGAGCCCAAGCTGCTGAGCGGCACCAACTACTGCGACGTGGGCTTCCAGAAGGAAAAGGGCTCGGACCGGCTGGTGGTGATGAGCGCCCTGGACAACCTCATGAAGGGCGCCTCCGGGCAGGCGGTCCAGGCGTTCAACCTCATGAACGGTTTCGAGGAGACCTTGGGCCTCGAGTTCCCGGGGCTGCACCCGTAAGGCGGTCGAGGCCCATGTGCCGCCTGCTGTGCGTCAAGAACCGCGAGTCATTTGACATCGGCGAACGCCTGTCGGAGCTGGCCGAGATCGCCCGGAACAGCCCGGAGTACCAGGGGCACGGCTGGGGATGTGCCTACATTGTCGACGGAGCGTGGAAGATCTACCACGACATCAAGCCCATCTGGGAGGACGACCTGACCCGATTCGGCGCCACCACGCTGTTAGTGGGTCACGCCCGCAGCGCGTTCCGGGACGAGAACATCGTGGTGGAGAACAACATGCCGTTCTCGGATGACCGCTACGTGTTCGCGTTCAACGGCGAGCTGCGCGGCGTGCGCATATCCGCCGAGGGCCGCATCGGCGCGGAGAAGGTGTTCAATTTCGTCAAGCGCTTCGACAAGGGCGACATGGCCGCGGCCATGCGCAAGGGGATGGACGTCATCGTCCGCAGAACCCGCTACGTGCGCGCCATGAACATGATCATCGCGGACAGGGAGAACGTCTACGTGGGGTCGATGTACAACGAGGAGCCGGAATATTTCAGGCTGCGCGCGCAAGAGGACGCGGACGGTTTCGTGGTGAGTTCCGAGAGCGTGCCGGAGCAGGGGCCGTGGCGCATCATCCCCAACGACACGGTGGAGCACCTGCGATGATCCTGGTGAAGATCGGCGGCGGCGGCGACATCAACCTGCCCGGGATCGCCGAGGACTTGGCGGCGGTGTCCGACCCGTTCATCGTGGTGCACGGCGCCAACGCGGTGCGTGACGCCATCGCGGAGAAGCTCGGCAACCCCACCCAGGTGGTCACCTCGGTGTCGGGGTATACCAGCGTGCTCTCCGACAAGGCCGCGCTCGACGCCATCCTGATGGGGTATGCGGGCGTCCAGAATAAACGCATCGTCGAGCTGCTGCAGCAGAACGGCGTCAACGCCGTGGGCCTTTCCGGCATCGACGGGCGGGCCATCCAGGGACAGCGCAACAAGGGCATCCGGGTGCGGAAGAATGGCAAAACCCTCATCGTCCGGGACTTCTCGGGCAAGCCCAGGAGCGCCAACAAGGAGCTGTTCCAGTTGCTGCTCGACGGCGGCTACGCGCCGGTGCTGTCGATCCCCATCATCGACGAGCGCCACACCGCCATCAACTCGGAGAACGACGACATCATCAACGTGCTCCAGGCCGCCTTCCACGCCGAGGTGGTGCTGCAGCTCATCGAGGCCCCCGGCTTCCTGGCCGACAAGGACGACGAGAGCACGGTCGTGCCCGAGATCCGCGCCGGGGAGCTGGAGCAGCGGGAAGCGCAGGTGGAGGGGCGCATGAAGCGCAAGATGCTGGCCCTCCGGAAGCTCTTCGAGGAAGGCGCGGAGAAGGTCATCATGAGCGACGGCCGTACGGAGCATCCGGTGCGGGACGCCCTGGCGGGGAAAGGAACGGTGATCCAGTGACGGACTTCAAGGAGCTGCAGCAACAGCACGAATTCGACGTCTACCCCAAGCGCGACATCGTCCTCGTGCGCGGCGAGGGCGCCAGGGTTTGGGACGACGAGGGTAGGGAGTACATCGACTGCGTGGCCGGCCACGGCGTCGCCAACCTCGGCCACTGCCATCCCAAGGTGGTGCAGGCCGTAACCGAGCAGGCCCAACGGCTGGTGAGCTGCTCCGGGGTCTTCTACAACGACGTCAAAGCGCGCCTGCTGGAACGGCTGGCCGGAATCACTCCCGGCAACCTCAACCGCGCCTTCCTGTGCAACTCCGGAACCGAGACCATCGAGGCCGCCATCAAGTTCGCCCGCTTCGCCACCGGCAAGCAGGAGTTCGTGTGCGCCATGCGCGGCTTCCACGGCCGCACCATGGGAGCGCTGAGCGCCACCTTCACCAAGGAGTACCGCGAGCCCTTCGTACCCGTCGTGGACGGCTTCCAGTTCGCGCCCTTCAACAACTTCGCCAAGCTCGAGGAGAAGGTGAACGACAATACCGCCGCGGTCATGCTGGAGATCGTCCAGGGCGAGGGCGGCGTGAACCTCGGCAAGGCCGAATTCTTCGAGCAGGTGAGCGACCTGTGCAAGGAGCGGGGCGTGCTCCTCATCATCGACGAGGTCCAGACCGGCTTCTGTCGCACCGGCAAGATGTTCGCCTGCGAGCATTTCGGCGTGGAGCCCGACATTCTGTGCCTGGCCAAGGCCATGGCCGGCGGCATCCCCATCGGCGCGGTGGTCTGCTCCGACAAGCTCGAGGTCCCCGTGGGCCGCCACGGCAGCACCTTCGGCGGCAACCCCCTGGCATGCGCCGCTTCTCTGGCTGCCATCGACGCCATGATCGAGGAAGGCTTGGCCGAAGCCGCCGCCGAGAAGGGCGCCTACCTCCTGGAGCGCCTCAAGGCCGCGGACCTGCCGAAGGTACGCGAGATCCGCCAACTCGGCCTGATGATCGGCATCGAACTGAAGGAAAAGTCCCAGCCCCACCTCGTGCGCCTGATGGAGAAGGGCGTACTGGCGCTGCCCGCCGGCGCTACCGTGGTGCGCCTGCTGCCGCCCTTGGTCATCAGCCACGCGGAACTGGACACCGTGTCCGAGACGCTCATCGAGGTTCTGTCGGAAGGCTCGTAGCGCGCCTCGGGCGCTTCCGCGAGAATGACGGAGGAGCCCTACCGCGTGATCAACGCATGACTTCGCGCACCAATCCCTGCCAGGTGCGGATCTCCCGGTCCGGGTTCACCAGCGGGGCGACCTCGGCGCAGTGGCGCGCGAGGCTCTCGTAGAAGGCCGGGTCGTTCTCGGCGCGGAGCAGCAGGCGCTTGAGGCCGGCGGTGTTGCCCAACTCGTAGTAACCCGGATAATCGTCGCCGAGGGTGCCTATCAAGCCCGAGATCCGGGACGCGGCCACGGGCACGCCGGAGGCCAGCGCTTCGCACAGGACGTTGGAGCTGCCTTCCA
>JAPPNE010000125.1 GCA_028818775.1 Deltaproteobacteria bacterium
TCAACGTGTCGATGGCCTGGTTGGGCACGCGGAAGACCATGTCCACCTGCTGCGACGCCAGCGCTGCGATCCAGGCGTTGGTGTCCTCGCCATGATCGAAATAGTGGATTTCGTCCAGGTGGAACGGCCCGGCCCACCAGTCCCGCGCCTTCTTGAGGATCGCCCTCTCGCCCACGGCGAACGCCTCCAGCTTCATCGGACCCGTGCCGATGGGGTTCTTGGACAGGTCGGCCGCGTAGTCCTTGCCGAAGCCCCGGTGCACGATGGCGGCCGGATAGTTGTAGAAGTTCTCCGGCATGGCCAGGGCGGCCTGTCGGAGGTTGAACTTGATGGTGTGGTCGTCGATGACCTCCACCGCGTTGGCGATGCCGCGCTTCACATCCTTGCCGTCGGCGCCCTTCACGGTCTCCACCATGGCGGCGAACAGTCCCAGGTTGGAGGAGCCGGTTTTCGGATCGAGCCAGCGGTTGACCGTGTGCGCGACGTCGGCGGAGGTGAACTTGTCGCCGTTGGACCAGGTCACGTCATCCCTGAGATGGAACACCCAGCTCTTGAGGTCGTCCGACGCCTCCCAGCTCTTGGCAAGGTAGGGAACCGTCGTATTGTCCGCCTTGGTCCGGGTCAGGTGCTCCACGAGGAACCGGGCGACGTTGGACTTCTCGGTCCAGTCGAATATCGCCGGATCGGTCACCTCCTGGATACGCATGGAAACCCGGAGGGTTCCGCCCGCTTTCGGCGTCGCCGCCGCCACGGACGGGACGAACGCCCCGCCGATGAGCTTGTCGGCGGTGGCATAGGCCGCGCCCACGGTCATGCCCAGCAGCGCCGCCTGGCGCAGGAAATCGCGCCGGGTGATCTTGCTCGTGCGAAGCTGGTCGCACAGCTCCGGCAGGTAGCTGTGGGTCTCGGCGCCCAAGGCGCGCTCGGACGGCAGCAAATAGCGCCGCTTGTCCCTGCTCAGGATCTTCTTGTCGCTCACGACGGTAACCTCCTGTTGGAATCGACTGCCGGGTGGGTCGCTACACGCACGTGGCGGGACGACGCTGGGGGACGGGCCGTTTGCTCCAATCCCCGCGGTCCGACAGACCAAGGCATGAAAACGGTTACCCTATGCCACCTGCGCTATGGAATGCAACCCGGTTTTCTGCGATTCTGGGTGTCATGGCGAAAACCATGCGGGATAACACGCTTCACACCATCGGGCGTTCGACGCCCGCGCTGGAGGGTGCGGCCAAGGTGACCGCCGAAGCCCTCTACCTGGAGGACCTGCATGAGCCGGGCATGCTCCACGGCAAGATCCTGCGCAGTCCCCTGCCCCACGCCAGGATCCGCGGCATCGACACTTCCCGGGCCGAGCGGCTTCCCGGAGTGATCGCGGTCATTACCGCGGACGACATGCCCGACATCAAGTTCAGCTTCGTCCCGGAGTTCGCGGACAAGGTGCCGCTGTGCGCGCCCGGCCGCACGGTGCGCTACGCCGGCGACGAGGTGGCCGCCGTGGCCGCGCTGGACGAGCGCACCGCGGAGGAAGCCGCGCGCCTCATCGAGGTGGACTACGAACCCCTGGAGCCGGTGCTGGACCTGGAGGCCGCGCTGTCGCCGGATTCTCCCGAAGTCCACGACGGCGGCAACCTGGCCTACGAGGTGCACAAAGCGGAGGGCGACATCGATGCCGCCTTTGCCGGATGCGACCTGGTGGTGGAGGAGGAGTTCGAAACCGCGCGCCAGTCCCATGCGGTCATGGAGACCCGCGGCTGCATCGCTTGGTACGGCGCCACCGGCCAGCTCACCGTGTGGCACCAGACCCAGGCGCCACACACCCTGCGCGCCGAGATCGCCCGCACGCTGGGCATCCCCCAGCGGCAGGTGCGCGTGATCCAGCCCGAGACCGGCGGCGGCTTCGGCGCCCGGCTGGTGATGAACGTCATGGTGCCCATCGCCGCGACCCTGTCCCGCAAGTCGGGCGGCCGGCCCGTGCGCATCGTCAACACCCGGGACGAGGAGTTCCGCTGCGCCGGCGCCCGCTACGCCTACCGCTTCAAGCTCAGGCTGGGCTGCACCAGGGACGGCGTCATCCGCGCCAAGAGCCTGGAGGTGCTGGGGGACAACGGCGCCTACAACGACAAGGGCATCTCCACCATCAACTTCATCACCATGTCCTTCTTCTCGTCCTACGATCGCCATCATCCGGCGACGTCGGTGGACGCCCGGCTGGTGTACACCAACAAGCCGCCCGGCGCCGCCTACCGGGGCTTCGGCCATGCCGAGGAGACCTTCGCCTTCGAGTCCGTCCTGGAAACCATGGCCGAACGGCTCGGACTGGACCCGGTGGCAATGCGCGCCGAGAACCTGAGACGCCCGTGCGAGCGCGCCTGCCTGGAGCGCGCCACCGAGCTGATGCGGCCTGGCAAGGGAACCGCCGAAGGCACGACGCGCACGGGCATCGGCATGGCGGTGTTGTCGGAGACCGGCGCCGGCCTGCGCTACTACCGGCAGAACTCCACCGAGGCCATCGTCAAGGTGGATCGCGACGGCAGCGTGGCGATCATCGCCACCATCGCCGACACCGGCACCGGCACCCGCACCGTCATGGCCCAGATCGCCGCCGAGCAGCTCGGCGTGTCGGTGGACCGCATCCGCATCTTCCACAACGACACCGACGTGATCCCCTTCGACCTCGGCACCTGGGCCAGCCGCACCACCTACGTGTGCGGCAACGCCGTGGCCGCGGCCGCCGCCGACGCGCGCCGGCGGCTGGCGGAGGTGGCCGCGGGCATGCTGCGTGCCGCTCCCGAGACCCTGGTGTTCGCCGGCGACCGGGTGGCAGCCACGGTGGAGCCCGGCGGCGAGACGACCTTCGACGAGGTGGTGCGGGAGGCCTACGACCGCCAGGGCCTGCTCATCATCGGCAAGGGCGCGTTCGTGGACGAGGCCGCCACCCGCTTCGTCACCAACGACTACGAGGCGGCGGCCCCGGTCATCGCCGCCTGCTGCCACGTGGCCGAGGTGCGGGTGGACACGGAGACCGGGGCGGTGGAGTTGTTGCGGTACCTGGCGGTGCACGACGTGGGCAAGGCCCTCAACCCTCTCGGTGTTCAACAGCAGATCGAGGGAGGCCTCACCCAGGGCATCGGCTTCGCCCTCTACGAGGACCTGGCTATTGACGGCGGCCAGGTGCTGAACCCGAACCTGGTCGACTATCGGCTCCCCACCTTCGCGACCATGCCCAGGCGCCTGGAGGCCGCATTCGTGGAGGGGGACTCCTCCGAGGGCCCCTACGGCGCCAAGGGCATCGGCGAGCTGCCCTTCGGCCCGGCCGCCCCGGCCGTCGCCAACGCCATCTACAATGCCGTGGGGGTGCGCGTGCGGGCACTGCCCATGACGCCGGAGCGGATCTTGCGGGCGTTGAAGCACCGCGAATGAAGCGCTTGTTCAGATTTCGTGCCAAGTGAGGTAGTGTCCTGAGGTGATGCGTGACCTGCCCACACGATGGGGGCTGAGCCTTCCCAACCGCGGCGTGCTGTTCGGCCTCACGACGGTGGACGACCTGTTCGCCTCCGCCGTCCTCGCCGAGGAGTGCGGGGTCTTCGAGTCGGTGTGGGTGGGCGACAGCTTCATCCACAAGCCGCGGCTCGATTCCATCGTGATGCTCTCGAACCTCGCGGCGCGCACCAGCCGGGTGCGGCTGGGCACCATCTGCATGGCCACGTTTCCGCTGCGCCATCCGGTGGAGCTGGCGATCCAGTGGGCCAGCCTGGACCACGTCTCCGGCGGCCGCGCCGTTCTGGGCGCGTGCATCGGCGGCGGCCACGAGCCCGAGCTGCGCGCCTTCGGACAGACATCCAAGGAGCGGGCGCCGCGGCTTGAGGAAGGCATCGCGCTGTTGCGCGCGCTCTGGAGCGACGGCAAGGTGCACCACCGCGGGCGCTTCTACACCCTGGAGGACTACGACATCCTGCCCAAGCCGGTGCAGCGCCCCTGCCCCATCTGGATCGCCGTGAACCCGCGGCGCCCCCTGGAAGGCAGCACCTTGGTCCAGCGCGCGCTGGAGCGCGTGATCCGGCTGGGCGACGGCTACATGACCGACGTGGTGGCGCCCGACGAGTTCCGCCGCCGCTGGGACTTCATGCAGGCGGTGGCGCAGCGCCAGGGGCGCGACCTGAGCGGCTTCGAGACCTGCATCCACGGCATGATCAACATCAACGAAGACAAGCGGGTGGCCTACGAGGAGTCGAAGCACTACTTCCAGGAATACTACCCGCTGGCGCCGCCCAGCGACGAGGTCATCCGCACCTGGCTCGCCTACGGCGCGCCGGAGGAGTGCGCGGTGCTGCTGCGGGAGTGGCTGGACATGGGCATCAGCACGCCGGTGCTGCGCTTTACCGGGCACGACCAGTTGGCCCAGATCCGCCGTTTCGTCGAGGAGGTTCTGCCCCTGGTGCAGGAAGACGCCCGATGATGGAGACCGCACTATGAACCCCGATCTACGGACTTTCCTTCAGGCGGTACGGGAGACCGGACCCGAGAACTACGTCGAAGTGACCCAGCCGCTGGACCCCTACCTGGAGATCGGCATCATCCAGCACAAGCTCGCCGCCGAGGGCCGCAACCCGGTGATCTACTGCCCCGAGATCAAGGGCAGCGCGCTGCCGCTGATCACCAACATGTTCGGCTCCTTCGACCTCCTGGCCTGGGGGCTTGGTTGCGATCCGCAGCGCATGACCCGGGTGGAGATCTACGACGTGCTGCGCAGGAAGCTGGCGCAACGCGAAGATCCCGTGTGGGTGGACGAGGACAAGGCCCCGATCAAGGAGAAGAAGTTCATCGGCGACGACGTGGACCTGGGAATGCTGCCCATCATCCACAACTCCAAGCTGGACGCGGGGAAGTACATCAGCGCGGGTTTCATGATCGCCAAGTGGCCGGACACCGGTGTTCCCAACGCGGGCATCTACCGTCACATGGTCATGGGCCGGAACCGCCTGGGCTGCATGATCAATCCCGGCAACGACGGCGCCTACATCGCCCGGCGCTGCGCCGAGCTGGGCCGCCCCATGGAGGTGGCCCTGGTCATCGGCCACCACTCCGCGGTGCTGCAGGCGTCCCAGGCCAAGGGGGTGGTGGAGTTCGACCTCATGGGAGGGTATCTCGGGGAGCCGCTGGAGGTGGTCCCGGGCGAGACCGTGGACGTGCCGGTGCCGGCCCAGGCGGAGATCGTCATCGAGGGCACCATCGATGCCGCCACCATGTCCACCGACGGCCCCTACGCCGAGTACCTGGGCTACTACGGCGTGGGCGACAAGCCCTGCTACGTCATCGACGTGAGCGCCATCACCATGCGCCGGGACGCCATCTACCATCACCTGGACTCGGCCCACATCGAGCACAACCTGGCGCCCAACGTGAGCGCCGAGATGAGCATGTACGACCGCCTGCGCTCCCAGTTCCCCACCCTCAAGGCGGTGAACATCATGGGTTGGCTGGGCACGTACGTATCGTTGCAGCAGCGGGTCCCCGGCGAAGGCAAGCAGGCCGGCCTGGTGGCCGTGTCCACCGACAACTACGGCAAGACCGCTGTGGTGGTGGACGACGACGTGGACGTGTTCAACGAGCGCGAGGTGGCCTGGGCCATCGCCACGCGCATGGTGGCGGACCAGGACCTGCTGATCATGCCGGGGGTCAAGGGCGCGCACCTCGACCCGGTGTCCTACAACGAGGCGCGCACGGGCCGCGGCCCCATGACCACGCACCTGGTGATCGACGCCACCCGGACGGTGGAAAAAGAATTCGAGACCCGGATCGAGCCGGACCCTGAGCTGTGGCAAAATATGGATCTGAAGGACTATCTGAAACCGTGAATAAAACAGGACTTGAAGCGCCGGCCCGGCATTGACAAAGAATCGGGCACGAACTACTATTCGTCGTTTTGCACGTTGCAATCGCGAGGTGAAAGGCTTTCGTTGCCGGCCGATGGAGCGGCAACCCTTCAAAGGAGGCAAACAATGCGACGCTACACATGGACAGCATTTCTGGCGCTTGCGCTCGTGAGTTTCCTGGCCTTCGAGGTCGCGGCCGCGGATCTCCACAAGGTCAAGGTCACCGCCGGCCGCAACAGCATCATCTCCATGCTGTATCTGGCGGGGGAGATGGCCGGGATCTTCGAGAAGCGCGGCATCGACGCGGACGTGGACGTGCGCCCCTTCGCGGGACACATGGCGGCGCTGCCCGCCAAGGAAGTGCCCTGCTCGTCCTACGCGGGCACGGCCGCCATCGCCCGGATCACCAAGGGGCTTGACTTCGTCATCGTCGGCGGCGGCCTCACCGTGATGCAGGAGGTCTTCGTCAAGAAAGACAGCCCGGTCAAGTCCATCGGGGATCTGCGGGGCAAGAGGTTCGCCACCTGGTCCACCGGCGCCGGCGCCTTCAAGGCCACCCGGGCGGTCATCATCGACGGCCACGGCATGGACATCGTCAACAAGAAAGACGTGGAGTTGAAGCAGGCCGCGGCCCCCGCGCTCCTGGCCCTGCTGGACCGCGGCGACGTGGACTCCATGTTCAACATCAGCTCGCTGACCATCCGCGCGGCTTCGCAGCCCGACAAGTACCGCTCGGTGTTCGTGCCCAACGACTACTGGAAGTCGAAGACCGGCCAGCCCATCGTCTGGTCCGCGCCGCTGGTGTGCTGGCGGGAGTGGGTGGACGAGGACAGGGAGCGCGCGGCGAATTTCTCGGCCGCGGTCATGGAGTCCATGCGCTGGCTCCGGGACCCCAAGAACTTCGATCAGGCCGAGGCCAAGTTCGCCACGGTGACGGGCATCAAGAACAAGGCCGAGGCGGGGGTCTACCGGGACTGGCTGCAGAAGAACAAGATCTTCGTGGCCAAGTGGGACAAGGAGACCGTGGACCATCAATGGGATTTTCTGGAGATGGCGAAGCGGCGGGGAGTCCTGGACTTCGTCCCGGACAAGAAGAAGCACGGGTTGATTCTCAACTAGTCGACGTCACGGTGTCCGGGTCCTCGTCACGGCTTCGGCCCGAGGGCCCGGACGCCTCCATCCCCGTCTCTGACAGGCTCTCCCCATGATCAAGGGCAAACCCGGTTTTCTGGCCGGGGTCCTCACGTTGCTGGCTTTCGTCCTGCTGTGGCAGTTGGTGTCGCTGCTGTTCCTGGCGGCCTTCCTGCCGGGACCGCAGGAGCTCGTGCTGCGGCTCATCACGGTCTATTCGGATCCCACCAGCTACACCGTGGTATGGGATACGCTTCGCCGGATCATTCTGGGACTCGGCTTCTCCATGGTCATCGGCGGCATCGCCGGGCTCATCATGGGGCTCCACCGGCACGTGGAGGCGTTCCTGGACGGCTGGATCATGGTGCTGCTCACGTTCCCGGCCATCTGCTGGGCGTTTCTGGGTGTGTTGTGGTTCGGACTGTCGGATGTCGCACCGGTCTTCACTACCGTGCTCATCGTTTTTCCGTTCGTGGCGCTCAATGTATGGGAAGGAACCAAGGCCATCGACAAGGAAGTCATCGACATGGCCAAGGTGTACAAGGCGAACCGTCATCTGATCATCCGCAAGGTGGTTGTTCCGCAACTCATGCCCTATATCTTTTCGTCCCTGCGCATCGGGCTCTCGCTTTCCTGGAAGATCGTGCTGGTGGGAGAGGCCTTCGCCGTGGGCAGCGGAGTCGGGCAGATGCTGGTGTTCCACTTCCAGGACACTCGTGTGGACATGATGCTGGCCTGGGGGGTGAGCTTCATGGTGTTCATGGTCCTGGTGGATGTGCTGGTATTACGGTCCTGGGAGCGCCGCGCCTTCCGGTGGCGGCATCAGGTGGCCACGTAATGTCTCTCGGGGTACCCGAGGCGCGCGGTTCGGGCGCGGGCGGGTTTGAAACCTGCCCCTACATTTGATTCAGGTGTCGTTCATGGCTTCGACGGTCGTACACGTAGACAAGTTGACGAAAAAGTTCCCCGCTCCCGGCGGCGACGAGGAGTTCGTGGTGCTCGACGCCGTCAGCCTGGACGTCAAGGAGGGAGAGTTCGCGAGCTTGGTGGGTCCTTCCGGCTGCGGGAAATCCACGCTCCTGAACGTCATCGCGGGCATCGAGGTAGAGAACGGCGGGAGCGTCACGGTGCACCCGGCTGCCCAGTCGCCGGACGGCGCCATCCACGTGGGCTACGTCTTCCAGAGCGCCCGCCTGCTCAACTGGCTCACGGTGGAGGACAACATCCGCTTCGCGCTGGAGGCCCAGGGCGTGCCGCGCGACCAGTGGCGCGACCGCGTGAGCAAATACCTCGAAATGGTCGGCCTGGGAGGTCAGGAACCCAACTATCCGCTCAACCTTTCGGGCGGCATGCAGCAGCGGGTGGCGATCGCGCGCGCCCTGGCCATAGAGCCCGACGTCCTGCTCATGGACGAGCCCTTCAGCCACCTGGACGAGATCACCGCGCGCAAGATGCGCATCGACCTGATGGAAATCCTCGAACGGGCGAAGACCACGATCCTGTTCGTTACCCACGACCTGCGCGAGGCCGTCTACCTCTCCGACGACGTTTACATGATGAGCACCAAGCCCGCGCGCATCTTCCGGCACGTCAACGTGGACCTGCCGCGGCCGAGGCAGCCCGAGGACCCGCGGCTGTTCGACATGGAGAAAGAGCTGGTGCGGGAGTTCTTCTCCGTATTGGAGCAACAGGCCGAATGAGCATGCGATTCTACATGCGTACGGCGTCCATGGTGGCGCTCGTGGTGGTGTGGTGGATAGGCTCGCTGTTCACGCTGCCGGAGGTGCTGCCGAATCCGTGGCGGATTCTCCAGACCATGGGGCGTATCCTCGTGGAGCCCGGTCCCGAGGGCAACTCGGCTTTCTTCCACATCGGCATCACCCTGTTCCGCATCGTCATCGCGTTCGTGGTAGCGATGCTCGCGGGCATCGGCATCGGACTGGCCATGGGACTCCGCAAGACCGTGGAGTATTCCCTCATGAGCCTGATCCCGCTGTTTCTGACCATACCGACGATTCTCATGGTCTTCCTCGCGGTGCTCTGGTTCGGGTTCAGCGAGACCGGGAGTCTGGTGGCGGTGATGGCGGTGGTCACGCCGTTCGTGACCGTGAACATGGCCGAAGGCACCAAGGCCATGGACAAGAGCCTGATGGACATGGGCAAGTCCTTCAAGGCCAGCAAGCAGATGATGGTGCGGAAGGTCTACATCCCCCAGCTCATGCCCTACCTCATGTCCGCGTTCCGCTACTCCTTCGGCATGACCTGGAAGATCGTCGCCCTGGCCGAGACCTTCGGCATCAAGTTCGGCATCGGCTACATGTTCTTCTTCTGGTTC
>JAPPNE010000126.1 GCA_028818775.1 Deltaproteobacteria bacterium
CCTGGCGGTCGGTGACGCCGCGGGTGGCGTCTACGCGTTCGACGGCAAGTCCGGCGCAAGCGCCTGGACGCGGCAGGGGACTCATGACGGCGGCCTGCTCGCGATGGCGGTCCACCCAAGCGGGACCGCCTTCGCTACGGCCGGCCAAGACGGCCGAGTCCTTGTCTGGGATGCCGCCGAGGGTCAGGTAAAACATGCCGTCGACGTCGGCAGCGGTTGGGTGGAGAACGTGGCGTGGTCGCCGGACGGCCAATGGCTGGCGGCCTCCTGCTCCCGGCAGGTTCGCGCGTATGGCGCGGACGGCGGAGAAGCCTGGCGATCCGATGATCATCCCAGCACCGTCAGCGCCATCGCCTGGTCCAGCGCGGGGGAGCTGGCGACGGCCTGTTACTGTCGAGTGGCGTTCTTCGACGTGCCCACCGGGGAGCTTCGCCAGAAGCTGGAGTGGCAGGGCTCCCTGGTGTCGATGGTACTGAGCCCGGACGGGGATATCGTGGCCTGCGGCAGCCAGGACAACTCGGTGCACTTCTGGCGTCGCTCCACGGGGCACGACTCCATGATGTCCGGATATCCCGCCAAACCGTCGGCCCTGGCCTTCGATGACACGGCCACCCTCCTGGCCACCGGCGGAGGCGACGCGGTGACGGTCTGGAGCTTCCGAGGACGTGGTCCCGAAGGCACGCGGCCCGGCGTTCTAAAACGTCATGCTCAACCTGTCACAACCCTCGCCTTCGCTCGCCGCGGGATGCGCCTGGCCTCGGCGGCACGGGATGGCGCAGTAGTGGTGTGGTCGCTCAAGAGGAATGGAAAAGGCCGTCGTATCGGGTCCGCGGTTTTGTCGGACATAGGGGCGGGATTGTACTGGCGGCCGGACGGGCGCGCGCTTGCCGCGCTCGACGCCCGGGGTGGCGTGACGGTTTGGCGGATAGGAGCAACATAGGCCGGAATTGGCAGCGCACGCGCAGTGCCGGCCACAGTGCGGCCAGCCACTGATGTCGATGTCGAAGACACTCCGCAGCCGTTGCGCCCAAGTCATCGGCGCGCGGCTGGCGCCTCTGCCAGGACTTGACCGTACACTTCCAAATGTACATGGATAGGCCAGGTACTCTTGAGAGGTGACGCTGATGACGGACATGATCGGAGCGGCGGAGTTCAAGGCGAGATGCCTCCGTGTCATCGACCAGATGAACAAGGATCGCAGGCCCGTGACCATCACCAAACGCGGGAAGCCGGTGGCGGTGCTGCATCCCGTCGAGCCTCTCGACAAGAGCCCGTCAATCATCGGAGCGATGCGCGGTTCGGTGCTGGCCTATCATGATCCATTCCGGCCCGCGACCGACCCCTCCGACTGGTCCGCCAGCGAATGATCGTACTCCACACCCACGCATTGATCTGGCTCGTCAACGATGAGCCGCGACTCCGCTACTGACCGCGGACGACGCCACGAAGTGATTTCGCTTGCATACCAGACAAAAGACTGGTATGCGTATCTCCATGACACCCTTCACGCCACCGGGAGAGACCCGGGAAAAAGTTTACCGGTTCGTGCGCAGGCGGATCCTGGAGGAGCTTCCTCCGACGGTGCGGGAGGTGCAGGAGGCGTTCCGGTTCAGGGCGGTGCAGACGGCGCGGGAGCACCTGGAGCGGCTGGTGGCGGAGGGGCGGCTGGTCAAGGCGCGCGGGAAATCACGGGGTTATCGCCTGCCCCGGGAGCCGGGGACGCTGTTCGTGCCGCTGCTGGGGCGGGTGCAGGCGGGCGGGCTGCGGGCGGCCATCGAGGAGTGCGAGGGCTACCTGCCGGTGCAGTCGCGGGGCTCGGAGGAAATGTTCGGGCTCCGGGTGCAGGGGGAGAGCATGACCGGGGCGGGCATCCTTCCGGGCGACATCGTCGTCGTGCGACAGCAGGCGGAAGCCGCCTCGGGGGACATCGTCGTAGCTCTGGTGGGGGACGAGGCCACCATCAAGAGGCTCCGCCTGCGTCGGAATCGGATCGAGCTGCATCCGGAGAACCCGGCTTTCGCACCGATCGTTCCGCGAGCGGAAGAATGCACCGTCCTGGGCAAGGTGGTGGAGGTGAGACGTTATCTGGAGGGGTGAACTCGAGGGTCGGCGTGCGGACGCGGAATCCGGGACGACGCGTTTCCGGCACCCGATCCTTTGCCTCTTGCGGGATACAGAGAGCTTTCATGGACGTTTCCGCCGAAATGACTCAAGAGCGGATGCCGGTTCCGGCGCGCGACCGGATGGCGGCTTCGGGCGCCGTTCCGGCCCCTGTCGCGCCGCGGCGCCTGCCTGTCCGCGAGGCGCCGCGGGCCTGGAACCTTTCCCTGCTGGCGGGACGTCTCACGGAGATCTCGGACTCGGGCGCGGCCCCTGCCATCACGGCGGCGGCCTCCTTGATCCTCCAGGCCCAGCAGCGCGGTGAGCCCGCGGCGTGGATCGGCTTCGGCAACTCGATCTTCTTCCCGCCGGACTTGGTCGAGTGGGGAATCGACCTCGACGCCCTGCCGGTAGTGCGCGTTCCCGACGCCCTCGCCGCGTCCCGCGCCGCCGACCAACTGCTGCGCTCCGGGGCCTTCGGCCTGGTGGTGCTGGACCTGAAGGCCGAGGCGCGGATGCACATGGCGGTCCAGAGCCGCCTTGCGGCGCTGGCCCGGAAGCACCACACGGCGCTCCTCTGCCTCACCCGCAAGAAGCGGGGCGCGCCCTCGCTGGGGCCGCTGGTGTCGCTGCACGGCGAGGGCA
Source organism: Deltaproteobacteria bacterium (assembly GCA_028818775.1). Taxonomy (NCBI): domain Bacteria; kingdom Pseudomonadati; phylum Myxococcota; class Myxococcia; species Deltaproteobacteria bacterium. The sequence goes on from JAPPNE010000126.1 coordinate 2,746, forward strand.
GCATCACCAGGACCGCTTTCAGCCGCTTCGACTGGGAAATCCGCATGGTCAAGGACAAGCGGGGAGCTCCGGGATGGAGCCACAGGGAGTCGTGCCGTGGAACGGATGGCCTGTGTTGACCTTGCCGCCTTTCCCCTGCAACTGCTGCTCCGGGACCATCCGGACTGGAAGGACCATCCCGCCGCGGTGGTGGACCGGGACAAGGCCCAGGGGACCATCCTCTGGGTGAACTCCCGGGCGCGCGCCACGAGCATCCTTCCGGGCATGCGCTACGGCGCGGGGCTCGCGCTTTCGCGCCATCTCCGGGCGGACGTCATTTCCCGCTCGGCCATCGACAAGGCCGTGGCCGGCCTGGTTCCGCGGCTGCGGCGCTTTGCCGCCGAAGTCGAACCCTCCCGGGATGAGCCCGGGGTGTTCTGGCTCGGGGCCTCGGGCCTTTCCCTCCTCCATCCCCGCCTGGAGGAATGGGCCGGGCTCATCCACGGCGACCTCGCCGGCGCCGGCCTCCACAACACCGTGGCCGTGGGGTTCTCCCGTTTCGGCAGCTATGCAGCGGCCAAGACCTGCGACCGGACCACGGTCTTCCGGACGCCCGAGGAAGAGCGCCACCATGTCCGCGGCGTCCGGCTGGACCGCCTCGACTTCGCTCCCAAGGTCCGCGACCTGCTGGCCCGGCTCGGCATCCACACCCTGGGGGGCTTCCTCGACCTGCCCGCGTCCCAGGTGCGCTCTCGCCTCGGCCGTGAAGCCCACCGGCTCCACCGGCTGGCCGCGGGCGACCTGTGGAGCCCGCTCCACCCGGAGATCCCGTCGGAGCCCACCGTCGCGAGAGTCTTCCTCGACTACCCGGAGAGCGACCACCGGCGGCTGGCGATCCTCATGGAGGACTTGCTGGAGCCGCTGCTCGCTTCACTGGAGCAGCGCTACGAGGTGATGACCGCGCTCCTGCTCCACCTCCGCCTGGACGACAGGTCGGAGAGGGGCGAGACCCTGCGGCCGGCCCGGCCCACCCTGGACCGGACGCAGATCCTGGACCTCCTGCGGCTCCGCCTGGAGGCCATGGAACTGTCGGCCGGTGTGACGGAAATCGTCATGGAACTCCTGGGAACCTCGCCCGACGTCCGGCAGGGGGAGCTTTTCCACGGCGCCTCCACGCGCGACCACGACGCCGCCAACCGCGCCTTGGCGCGGCTGCGGGCGCGCTTCGGCGACGGTGCGCTCCTGCGGGCGCGCCCGCATGCCGGGCACCTTCCCGAGGCGCGCTTTACCTGGGAGCCCATGGAGTCCGTGCCGCTGCCGAGGCCGCGCCGGGTGCGGCTGCGGCCCTTGGTGCGGCGTTTCTTCCTCAAGCCCGTCCGGCTCCCGCACCAGCCCGTGGTCGCCGACGCCCGAACCGGCATTGACCGGATTGACGACCCCCGAACCGACGGCGGCTTTCTCACCCGGGAGAACACCGGCCCCTACATTATCTCGGGGGGATGGTGGGGCTCCGGCGCTGAAGTGCACCGCGAGTACCACTTCGTCCGCGACGACGAAGGCCCCTGGCTGTGGGTCTACTATGACTCCAAGCGGCACGGCTGGTTCCTGCACGGGAAAGTGGAGTAAGGACCATGACCGCCGGCAAGGGGGCCCGGGCATCCGTGCCCTACGCGCCCCTCTACTGCAAGAGCCACTACTCGTTCCTGGAGGGGGCGAGCCA
>JAPPNE010000127.1 GCA_028818775.1 Deltaproteobacteria bacterium
TCTCGTTCATGGGCGTCAGCGGCACCCTGCAGAGCGAGTCCACCGTCGTCCACCTCGTGGCGGAGTCGGTCTGGCGGCCGAAGATAGGCGCGGAGCCGGTAAGGAGGAAGAGTCGGGATTTTCAGTGAAACCGTCCTTTGCAGTTGCTCAATCCCCGCAGATTGACAAACGAGCAAGCAAGGAATGCCCTATCAAGCCTCATCTCCAGCCCGCTCCACAAACTCGTGGCGGGGGAAATTGAGAAGCGTGGAGTAACGTGGGGCTAACTCTTGGGGAAATCGAACAGCACCTCGTTGCCCCGAGCATAGCCCACGGTAAACCAGGTGTCGGTATCGAACCCGAGATGGAGCACCCCGCATGTGGGCAGGTTCGGGATCGGACGCGGTCCGAGGTGATTGGCAAGTTCGGTGATGCCGGGGTTGTGGCCGAACAGCATCAACCTCCCCGCCGAGTCATCAGAGTCGCGAATCACCTCAAGCAACTCGACGATGCCGGCACCGTAAAGGCGATCCTTCAGGACGATATCCTTGCCCGGGTAGCCGAGCTTCTTGGCGATGATCCGCGCCGTCTCCAGCGCCCTCACCGCCGGGCTCGACACGATCAGGTCAGGTTTCCACTTGCGTCGCGCAAGCCGTGCGCCCATCGCGGGCGCGTCCCGCTCGCCGCGCTTGTTGAGAGGTCTTTCGCGGTCGTCGAGACTGGAATCCTTCCAGCTCGACTTGGCGTGCCGGACGATGATCAACTCTTTCAAGAGGAGCTCCTCGCATGCGGAGCGAGCGCCTTAACTATTTCGGCCCTCGCTTCCTTCCAAGATCGGCATTGGTAAATCCATTTTCTGACAGATAACGCTGGATTCGTTCCGCGAACTCCGTGGCACTTCGGCATTGGCGTTCGGCCTCATCAGATTTCCCGATTCACAGCACAGACACTCCATCGCGCTCTACCGCGTGTTGGAAAGGGTAGCCTTTATTGGTTCTCTCCTGCCATTCGTCCTCGGTGTAAGCCAGGATCGAAGGGACGGCATCCGAGGTTGCCGCCAGTTCGTAGCCGATGTTCCGCAACGGGCGCTTCAGGGGACCGGCGTCATTTCTGACGACCAGCAGAACATCAACGTCGCTGTCCGGATGCGACTCCCCGCGAGCCTTTGAGCCGTATACGAGCATGCGTACGACCGCTCCCGGGTGACGTTCGCTCAAGGCCTGTCGGTATTGTGCCAGCCACGTTGTTTCGTCGGGCGTCAGTTGCAGGGTGTGCTTCATGCCTTCACCTAGAAAAGGACATATGGTGGCAATGCCTCGTACGAACGGGCGTGTGCGCCGGGGCGGCCCGGTTCCGGTTGCGCCGGCTGGCTGAAGGGCCGGTCGTGCCGCAGGCTCGGGACGCGCTTGCGGACATTCGCGACGCTTTCCAGGTCCACGGTGGCGACGATGGTGCCGGCGTCCTCGCCGCCCTCAGCCAGGATCTCGCCCCAAGGGGAGACAATGAGCGAGTGGCCGTAGACGGCGCCGCCGCCCGGGACGGGGCCGACCGAGCAGGGTGCCACCACCACGGCGCCGTTCTCGATGGCGCGGGCGCGGTTCAGCACGTGCCAGTGGGCTTGTCCGGTGACCTTGGTGAACGCGGCGGGCACCGCGAGGATCTCGGCGCCGGCCTGGGCGAGTGAACGGTAGAGGTGGGGGAAGCGCAGGTCGTAGCAGGTGGTCATGCCCAGGCGGCCCCAGGGGGTGTCCGCCACCACCGCCTGCTTGCCGGGACTGATTACGGCGGACTCGCGGTAGCGCTCGGTCTCGGACAGGTCGACGTCGAACAGGTGGATCTTGTCGTAGCGGGCGCGGACATCGCCTTGGCTGTCCACCATGAAGGCGCGGTTGATGAGCCGGTCGTCGGGTCCGTCCACGGCCACGGAGCCGATTAGCATCCACACGCCGGCATCGCGGGCGAAGGCGCGCAACGCCTCCAGCACGGGGTGGCCGGCCTCCGGCGCGGCCGGGGGTTTGACCATGCCGTTCTCGGTGGCGAGGCCGCCGCAGTACTCGGGCAGGCACACCAACTCGGCGCCTGCCGCCACCGCGTCGCCGGCGAGGCGGCAGGCCGCCTCGATGGCCTCGTCGAAGGTCGCCAGGGCCGGCGTCTGGACACAGCCGATGCGCACTTCGCGTTTGGTGGTCATGGGCTTGTCTCCCCGTCGTGTGATTTCTCAATCTTAGCGCTTTGACCGGAAATTACGAAGCGCGCGTGAGCCGATGGATGAGTTGGCTGTGTTGTGGGTAGCGCCCGAGCAGCTCTTCCCTCGAGGGCATCTCGAAATCCGCGAAGTCGAAGCCAGGGACGCAGGTGCAACCCACCAAGGCGTAGCCCCGGTTGCGGTCCATGGACGCGCCGAACAGGGAGCCGCCGGGGACGAGTGTCTGCAGGCATTCGCCCGCCTCCGGATCGGGGCCCATGTGGATGGGTGCGTAGCGGCCCGCGACGTCAATAACGTGCACGGTGAGAGTCGAGCCCGAGTAGAAGTGCCACAGCTCGTCCTGCCTGATGCGATGGAGGGCGGAGAACTGATCGTCCTGAAGGAGAAAGTAAATGGAGGTGCCGAGGTTGCGGGGACCGCCATAGCCCGGCAGCGCCTCGCCCGGCACGATGGCCGGGGAGCGATAGATCTCCTTGAAGTAACCGCCTTCGGGATGGGGTTCGAGGCCGAGCTGGTTGACCCAGTAGGTGGCGTCATGCATCGCGCACCGTCCGCCGCCACAGCGCAAGGTCGCCGCCGCCGTCGAAATGATAGCGCCGAAGCGCCTCGGGGTCGAGGGTGACTCCGAGGCCCGGGCCGTCGGGCGGGCGCATGAAGCCGTTCCTGGGTTCCAGGGGTTCCTGGAGCAGGTCGCTGCGGAGCGGGTTCTCGTTGTAGTCGAACTCCATGACCGCGCTGTTTTCCAGGGCGGCGACCAAGTGGAGGCTCGCGGCCAGGGCGACGCCGTCGCCGTAGGTGTGGAGGGAGACCGGCAACCCGCGTTCGGCGGCGGCGGCGGCGATGGTGCGCACCTCGCTGATGCCGCCGGCGCGGGCGACGTCGGGCTGAAGCACGTCGACGGCGTCGCGGGCCATGAACGATTCGAAGGCGAAGCGGGTGTGGAGGTTCTCGCCCAGGGCCACGGGGACGCCGGTGCGGGCCTTGAGTTCGGCGTGGCCGGCCACGTCCTCCATGAACAGCGGTTCCTCCAGCCAGCCGATGCCGAGCTTCTCGAACGCGTCGGCGGCGGCCAGCGCCACGTCGAGGCCGTAGCCCATGTTGGCGTCGGTCATGAGGGGAAAGTCCGTTCCCAGCGCCGACCGCACCGCGCTCACGATCTCGATGTCCTGGGCCAGATCGAAGCCCACCTTGATCTTGATGCCGTGGAAACCCCGTTCCGCCAGCTTCTCGGCCTTCTCCACCGCCGTGCGGGTCGCCTCCGGATAGAGCGCCGTGGCATAGACCTCCACCGGGTCCCGACGCTTGCCGCCCAGCAGCTCGTACACGGGCACGCCCTTCACCTTGCCGGCGATGTCCCACAGGGCCGTGTCCACGCCGCTGAGGGCCACCACGCCGACTCCCCGTGAGCCGAACGCGCGCGCGCCGGCGCGGAAATAGGCGGTGTCCCAGATCTCATCGATGTCGAGGGGGTCCATGCCCACGAGCAGCGGCTTGAGAACGTGGGTGACGACGGACTCCAGCAAGAGTCCGTTGCCGGAGCAGGATCCGATGCCCGTGATGCCCGCGTCGGTGTGGACTTCCACCAGGAACCCGTAGCGGTGGGTGCGCACGCCGGTGCGGCTTTCCACCTGTCCTTGAGCGCCGAGGGGCGCGCGCAGCCGCAGGGTCTTGAGATCGGTGATCTTCATGCGAATTCCAAGCCTTTCCGCGACGGCCCCCGGTGGCGCTATCCGCGGCAATGTCCAGGGAGCGCACCAGCCTTGACACCCCGGCGTCGCGTCTCATAAACGTACCTTGAGACACGCCGGGAGGTCCGGCGAAACGGGTGCCAAAACCGGGCGCCGGCTCGAAGGAGCCTTTGTCGAGCACACCGTAGTCGATGCCGGCGGGCGCGTGCAAACGCAGTCCACATGGGCGAGGGACGGCTTGGCGAAGCCTCTTCGGCGCCGGCCGCCAACGTTCGGAGTCATCATGCAAGGCAACAAGGTCTGCATCCCCGCGCCGCACAAGCTGTCGGTGGGGCGGGACGTGCTGGAGGAGGCGGGTTGCGAGCTGGTGCTGGGGAAGGACCAGGACGAGCATCCCAAGCACCGCTACACCGAGGACGAGCTGGTCGAGCTGATCGGCGACAGCGACGCCGTCTGGGCGGCCCAGCGGGACTTCATCGGCGGCGCGGTCATGGCCCGCTGCCCGAAGCTCCGCGGCGTGATCAAGGCGGCCATCGGCTACGAGACCATCGACGTGGACGCGGCCACCGAGCTGGGCATCCTGGTGTGCAACAGCCCGGCGCGGGAGAACTTTACCGGGGTGGCCGAAGCCACCGTCGGGCTCATGTCCATGCTGTTCAAGCGGCTGGTGCACAACCAGACACTGCTGCGCGAGGGCGGCTGGAAGCGCAACGAGCACCGGGGCAACCTGATGGTGGGGCGCACCGTCGGCATCGTCGGCGTGGGACGGGTGGGCAAGGAAGTGGCCAAGCGCCTCGGCCCGTGGGAGATGCGCCTCATCGGCTGCGATCCCTACATCACCCAGGAATCGGTGCGGCACCTGGGGGTGGAACTGGTGTCGCTGGACACGGTGCTCCAGGAATCCGACCTGGTTACCCTGCATACGCCCCTCACCCAGGAGACGCGCCAGCTCATCACCCTGGCCGAGCTGAAGAAAATGAAGCCCACCGCCTACCTGGTGAACACGTGCCGCGGGGGCGTGGTCAAGCAGGACGACCTGGCGCAGGCGTTGAACGAGGGTGTCATCGCCGGCGCGGCCGTGGACGTGTTCGAGGAAGAGCCGCTGCCCATGTCGGACCCCATCCGGCAGGTGGACCCCGAGCGGCTGATCATGACCCCGCACATCATCGGCACCAACCCGCAGTCCCAGGTGTCGGGCGAGCGCATGGCCGCCCAGAGCATCCTCACCGTGCTGGCGGGCGAGGTGCCGGAGACGGTGGTGAACCCGGAATGCGTGGACTCCTGGAGGGAACGGTTCGGCACCCGTTGACGGGCGAATGGAACTCACGTGGTCGCGCTGTCGTCCCGCTCCAGTAGCGCCGCGCCGGCGGAGCCACCCCATTGAACAGATCGGAGGAACCCGTGGCTGAGAGGGAAACCATTATCGAGGACATCAACGAGGAAACAGGCGTCGCCTGGATCACCCTCAACCGGCCCGAGCGGAAGAACGCGCTCAGCCGCAAGCTCCTGGCGGAGCTGGTGGACAGCCTCAAGGCCCTGTCGGTGAACGACAACATCCGCTGCATCGTCACCACCGGGGCGGGCAATGCCTACAGCTCGGGCCTGGACCTGTATGACCTGCGCGCGTCGTGGCAGGGCAAGCGCCGGCTCTACGAAGGCGGCTCGGCGCGGGAGATCGTCACGCTGCTGCGCCAAGCGCCCCAAGTCACCGTGGCCGCGGTCAACGGCTGGGCCCTGGGCGGCGGTCTGGTCCTCGTGAACGGCCATGACCTGGCCATCGCCGCGGACACGGCGCAGTTCGGCATGCCGGAGATCATCCGCGGGAGCTACGGCGCCACCGCCACGCCCACGCTTTTCCGCAGCGGCATCCCCTTCAAGAAGGCATTCTACATCCAGCTCACCGGCGAGAACCTGGACGGGGCCGAGGCCGAACGCCTGGGACTAGTGTCCAAGACGGTGCCGGAGAAGGAGCTGATCCCGTTCGTGCGGGAGTTCGCCGCCACCATCGCCACCCGCCACCCGGCGACCCTGGAGCACGCCAAGATCGCCGCCTACACGTCCATGGACCTGGACCACAGCCGCGGACTCCTGGTGGACGAGATCATCTCCCACCGCATGCGCGTGTATACCAACCCGCTGAACGACGTGGAGGGCTACCTGCAGTCGCAGAAGGGCGGCGGCAACGTGGCCTACGAGAAGCCGGACGCGAAAAAATCGTAGGGGGGTTCAAACCCGCCGCATCCGCGTCGCACCGTCGGCCCACAAAGGCCGCCGGCAGCAGGAACTCGCATGCCGAAGAACGAACCTGAAAACACCAACGGCGCCCCCCGACTGCTGGAGGGATACCGGGCGCTGGACCTCACGGACCGCAAGGGCCAGATGTGCGGCCGCTTCCTCGCCGACCTGGGCGTGGAGGTGGTCAAGATCGAGCCGCCCGGCGGCGACCCGGCGCGGCGGCTGCCGCCGTTCGCCGGCGACACCAGCCTGGTCTTCGCCCATCTCAACGCCAACAAGCGCAGCCTGGAGCTGGACCTCGAGACGGCCGAAGGCCGGGAGCGGCTGCGGGCGCTGGCGGCCGAGACCGACATCCTCATCGAGAGCGGCGCCCCCGGATGGATGGCCGGAATGGATCTGGGCTACGACCGCCTGAGCGAGAGCAACCCGGGCCTGATCATGGCCTCCATCACCGGCTTCGGCCAGTGGGGTCCCCACAGCGTCTTCGCCGGCAACGACCTGGTGGTGTTCGCCATGTGCGGACTCATGTCCATCTCCGGCGACCCCGACGGCGCACCATGCGCGCCGCCCGAGACCCAGGCCTACTACTTCGGCAGCCTCATGGCCGCGCTGGGCATCGTGGCGGCCCTCCATCGCCGCGAGCGCACCGGCGCGGGCGACTGGATCGATGTGTCCATGCAGGAGGCCCTGGCCACCCAGGAGCACATGGTCCGGCTCTACGCCAACGAGGGAGAGGTCCACCACCGCGCCGGCAGCCAGCACCAGCACGTGGCCCCCGCGCGAATCTTTCCCTGCAGCGACGGCCACGTGTACATCTACGTCAGCCGGCAGCACTGGCAGAGATTCCTCGACATCTGGCCCGGCCATCCCGAGGACTTCGACGCGCCGGAGTACCTCAACAACCTGTACCGGCGGGCGCGGGCCGACATCATCAATCCGGCGGTGAGCGAGTTCACCCGGCGGCACTCCATGGAGGACCTGACCCGCCTGCTCCAGTCCAACCGCATCCCCTGCCTGCCGGTGAACCGGCCGCTGGGGTTCCTGCGCGACCCGCACGTGGAAGGACGGCGCTTCGTCCAGGAGGTGCCCTATCCGGACGGGGAATCGCTGATCCAGCCGGCGCTGCCCTGTCTGTTCAGCGGCGCGCGGCCGCGGGTCGCGGCGCCGGGACCCGCTGGTGCGGACGTGGAAACGGCCACGGCCGATGGTGACGCGGCAGTGGGGGCAGCCGCCGGCAATGCCGCCGCACCGGCTCCGGCCGCCGCCGCCCAGGGCCTGCCGCTGGAGGGCCTGCGCGTCCTGAGCTTCGACCACGTGCTCGCGGGGCCCTTCGGCATGATGCTGCTAGCGGACCTGGGCGCGGAGGTGCTCAAGGTGGAATCCGCCAAGGGCGGGCTCGATCCCTTCCGCTTCTTCGGCACCGGCGACGATCCCAACGCCTCGCCCCGCTTCCTGGAGTTCAACCGGAACAAGCGCTCCGTAACCGTGAACCTGAAGCATCCCGAGGGACCCGGCCTGATCCGCGAACTGGCGCTGCACTGCGACCTGGTCCTGGACAACTTCGCGGCGCGGGTGATGCCCGGCCTGGGACTCGACTACGATCATTTGGTGGAGCATAAGCCCGACATCGTCACCCTGCGGATGCCCGGGCTCGGCGCCACCGGCCCCAAGAAGGACTCCCTCACCCTGGGCACCATCATCACCGGGTTCACCGGCTTCACCTGGCTGTGGAACGAGTCACCGGAGGTGGATCCTCCGGTAGGCGCGGGCACGGTGCTGCCCGACTACGTCTCGGGAGTCATGGCTGCGATCCTGTCGGTCGCGGTCACCCTCTACCGCCGGCGCACAGGCCGGGGAATGGCCATGGACATGGCCCAGGCCGAGGCGGCCGCGTTCCTCATCGGCACCGCCATGATCCAGGCCGCCAACACGGACACCGAGCCCGTGGCCGTGGGCAACCGCTCGCTCTACCACGCGCCCTACGGCATCTACCCCTGCGAGGGCGACGACCGCTGGTGCGTCATCGCCACCGAGAACGACGCGCAGTGGCGCAGCCTGGCCGCCGCCATCGGCCGGCCGGAGCTGGCCGGCGACCCGCGTTTCCGGGATTCCGCGGACCGGGTGCGCCGCCGGGACGAACTGGACGCGATGATCGAGGAATGGACCCGGACGCGCGACCGCCACGAGGTCATGCGGCTGTTGCAGGCGGAAGGAGTCCCTTGCGGCGCGGTCCAGAACGGCGCCGACCTGGTGGAGAACGACCCGCACCTCCAGGCCCGCGGCTTTCTCGGCACCCATGACAACCCGCGCTTCGGGCGCCTCACCCTTCCCTGCCTCCCCATCCGCTTCGCCCGCACCGCCGCCTCGCAGGACTGGGTTTTCCCCGACCTCGGCCGCGACACCGACCGCACCCTGCGCGACGTGCTGGGCTACGACGACGCGCGCATCCGGCAGCTACGCGAGGACGGCGCGTTGGAGTGACAGTGCGGCTCTATGGCTCGTAGGACAAATTGGTCCGTATCAGGTTGCTGATGCGCCGGTGCATGGGGTTGCGCAGCTCCTCGCCGATGTGGGCCATGGCGCCCAAGGTGCGGCCGATCAGGGCGAAGGCCTTGGCCATCTGCCACTGGAGCCCCATGTCCGAGGAAATGGCGGCGATGGCGCCGGTGACGTTGATGGGCAGGCCGCGCTTGTGGCGCGCTTCCGCGGCCTTCTTGATCTCTTCCAGGAACTCGCAGTAGCGCCCGCGCACGCCGGTCTCGGCGGCGATCTCGTACATCTTGTCGGCGCGGGGGTCGCCCTCGGAGTGGGTGGCGTGGCCGATGCCCGCGACCCGCTGCTTGCGGGTGGCGAAGTCTTCCACCACGGACCGGGCCAGCGCGGCCAGGTCGGTGTCGCCGCTGTCCAGGGGCAGCGCGTCCTGCAGCATCTTGGCGCAGTACTCGGACGAGCCCAGGTGCACGCTGCCGGCGCCCAACAGGGCCGCGGCCACGGCTCCCTGGATGGCCTCCGGCGCAGTGGACACGGTCAGGCGCGCGGCCACCACGTTCCCCACCATGCCGTGCTCCACAAGCACGTTCAGCATCGCGTCGGTCATGCGCCCCTCGTCCTCGCTGGGAAGGCGCCCCACCAGCATCAGGAAGGTCATCTGGCCGAAGCTGAGCTTGCCGAGGATGTCCTGGGTCAGGTCGATGTTGCGCACCAGGACGCGATGCAGCTCGGCCTTGCCCAACCCGGTTACGATCTTGTTGTCGTCGCTCACTGGAGTCTCCTTGTTTCGTTTTGACCGGCGGCCGGACGGCCGCCCTCCGTCACACGTCGATGCGCGTGTCCCACAGGATCGGATCGCCGCCCATGGGCGGGCAGAACAGGTCCACCTGCAACTGCACCTGGCAGCCCGGACAACTGTACTCGTGGTACTCGCCGATGTAGGGCTCGCCGG
>JAPPNE010000128.1 GCA_028818775.1 Deltaproteobacteria bacterium
CGAGGGCGAGGCCGTCCCGCTTGGTGATGTTGTACACGTAGTTGGTGCCGATGAGTCCGCTGCCGCCGGGTATGTTGACGACGATGACGTTGGGCTTGCCCGGGATATGCTTCCCGAGGTGGCGCGCGAACAGCCGTGAGTAGGTATCGTACCCGCCCCCCGGGGAGCTCACCGAGATGATCTTGACCGTCTTGCCCTCGTAGAAGGACGCGGCTCCGGCGGTGCCGCCGGCGGCCGCCATGAGCGCCGCGGCGAGGGCGATGAAGAATATCCGTTGCAGGAACATGTCGAGTGTGCCTCCTGTGTCGAAATGTTGGCCGTTACCGGCCGATTGCTCCGCTATTTGTCCAGACCGACGATCTTCCGGGCGCGGCTCAGCACCTCTGGAGTCATCTGCGTCTTCATGTTGCTGATGAGGTCCGTCAGCCACTTGCCGCTCTTGGGGTTGATGTCCAGGCGGGTCCGCTTGGCATCCGCCAGGAACCCGGGATCTTTCAGCGTCGCCTCGAAGGCCGTCCGCAGGATCCCTACCCGGTCAGCCGGCGTCCCCGGGGGCACGGCCCATGGCCGCAGCATGGCCGCCGGCAGGAGCAGCACCTCCATGAAGGCGATGTCCGAGGGCTTCGTGATCCTCTCGTTCACGAACGGCACCTTGCGTTCGTCCAACTCCGCGTGCCGGTCGAAACCGATGTACGCCATGATCTTGGCGTCCCCGTCGTCGATCATCGACATGCCGGTGGATTTCACCGAGTCCCAGCTCCAGCCCGTCAGCCCGTCCACTTCCTTCTGCAACAGGGCGGCGCGAATGCGCGCCGTTCCCACGTAGCCGGAGACGATCTCCGAGGTCTTGCCGAAGATGTTGTTCATGGCCAGCGGGATGCTGCAGGTGAGGCTGTTGAGCGACGTGCAGCCGAAGATCAGCGGCTTGGTCTTGGGATCGAGCCACTGGTCCATGGTCTGAATCGGGGATTCCTTCCGCACCACCGCGGTGACGGGGCCGCTGTTGGCCAGACCCAACCAGATCATCTTGGTGACGTCGTACTTGATGTCCGGGAAACCGAGGAACTGTGCCTGCGCCACGCCCCAGCTCGGCTGGATGAGGGTAAGGCCGTCCGGCTTGGTCACGTTGTACACGTAGTTGGTGCCGATGAGGCCGCTGGCTCCCGGTATGTTGACGACGATGACCTTGGGCTTTCCCGGAATGTGTTTCCCGAGATGACGCCCGAAGAGGCGGGAGTAGGTGTCGTAGCCGCCGCCGGGCGCGTGCACCGAAACGATCTTGACGGTTTTCTTTGCGTAGAATGACTGGGCCGCGGTCGTGCTCGCGCACGCCAGCAGCACCGCCACGATGAGGCCGATCCATGCCGCACGTCGATCCATGAGGGTTCTCCTTCTTGGTTGAAGAGTCCTGTCCTGATCGCACCGGGCTACGATAAACCAGCGGGCGGGGCATTTCAACAACGACGCGTCGTCCCCGCTTGTCCATCAACCGCGCCCATGATTTCATCGGAGGCGAACCCTGCGGAGGCCGTATGTCCAAACCCATCCTCGACGGCGTCAAGGTCCTCGACCTGAGCCACATGTACCCGGGCACGCTGTGCACTTGGCTCCTGGCGGCCCTGGGCGCGGAGATCCTGAAGGTGGAGGAGCCCGGCGCGGTGCGCTCGGGCGCGCCGTACCTCAACCAGGGCAAGAGGAGCATCACGCTCAACCTCAAGACCGGCGCTGGACGCGAGATCGTCCATGCTTTGGTCAAGCGGTCGGACATCGTGGTGGAAGGCTTCAGGCCGGGGGTCGCGCGCCGGCTCCGGGTGGACTACGACACCTTTCGGGAGCTGAACCCGAGGCTCGTCTACTGCTCCATTTCCAGCTTCGGCCAGACCGGCCCTTCGGTGGCGTACTCGGCCCACGACATCAACTTCCTGGCCCTGAGCGGCATGCTCGGCATCGGCCGGGAGCCGGGCCGACGGCCGTTGCCGCCCGCGGCCCAGGTGGCGGACGTGGCCGGCGGCGGCTACCCGGCCCTGACCGCCATCCTTGCCGCCTACATCGGCGTGCTGCGGGAAGGGGAGGGACGCTACATCGACATCTCCATGTTCGACTGGACGCTGCTATTGGTGGCGCGGTACCTGATGCTCGATCCGCCGCCGCGCCGGTCAAGCCCGGAGGTCAAGCGCGAACATGCCACCCTGGCCGGCACCGCCGCTTGCTACGACACCTACGAGGCGGCGGACGGCGGGTTCGTGTCGCTGGCCGCCTTGGGGCCCAAGCAGTGGGGGCTCCTGTGCAAGGCCCTCGGGCTGGAACGGTATGCCGGCGCCGCCTTCGACGCGAAGCAAGCCCCGCGCATCAAGGCGGCCATGCGCCGCACCTTCAAGACCCGTCCGCGGGCCGAATGGGTGGCGTTGCTCCGGAACGACTACGGCCTGTCCGTGGCGCCGGTGTACGAGCCCGAGGAGGTCCTGGAAGACCCGCACGTGCGTTTCCGCAAGACGCTGGTGCGGCGGAAGGGGACCGGTGCCGTGGAGTTCACGCCGCCGTTCTGGTTCGCGGGGACGCGCAGGCCCGGAGGGAAGATCTGCCGGGTAGGTCAGCACACGGGGGCGGTACTCAAGGAGCTCGGCTACACTCCCGCGCAGGTCCGGGCGCTGCGCAAGACAAGCGCCATTTGACCTCGGAAACACCGATCCATTCCCGCCCGGCGAAAAGGCGCCTTCGACAGGGTCGGGACCGGTGCATCGGGGGGCGGCCGGGTGAAGATTGATCAGTGTCTGTCTCGGTTGTACGCTGGTCCCAGTTCGAGTAATTGTCCGTATCCCCTCGGGGGGTATTCAGGGCGCCGCAAGCGGCGCCCTCGCGGGAGGCAGCGATGTCAGAGGTGAAACCGGGCCTGGAAGGCGTGGTGGCCGGCGAGACCGCCATCTGCTCGGTCCGTCCGGAAGGTGAGCTGGTTTACCGCGGCTACGACGTGCACGACTTGGCCGAGCAGGCGGTATTCGAGGAGGTGGCTTACCTGGTGCTGCACGGCAGGCTTCCGAGCGGAGCCGAGTTCGGCGCGTTCGATGAGGAGTTGCGCTCGCAGCGGGGGCTGCCGCCGGGCGTGGTCGAGAGCCTGAAGGGGCTGCCGTCGGATGCGGTGCCCATGGACGCCCTGCGCACGGCGGTGTCGGCGCTGGCGCTCTACGACCCCGATGCCGGCGATGATTCCCGCGACGCCAACCTGAGGAAGGCGACGCGCCTGCTGGCGCGCATGGCCACGGCGGTGGCGGCGCTGCACCGGCTGTCCCAAGGGCTGGAGGTGGTCGAACCGGACCCCATGCTCAACCACGCGGCCAACTTTCTCTACATGCTGCGCGGGGAACGACCGGAGGAGTTCGAGGCGCGGGTTCTGGAGGTGACGCTGATCCTGTACATGGAGCACGAGTTCAACGCCTCGACGTTCACCGCGCGGGTGATCGCCTCCACGCTGTCGGACCTGTACGGCGCGGTGGTGGGCGCCATCGCCGCGCTCAAGGGGGCGCTCCACGGCGGCGCCAACGAGAAGGCCATGGACGTCATCCTGGAGATCGGCGAGCCGTCCCGGGCGGAGGCGTGGGTGGAGGAGAGCCTGCGCCGTAAGGAGCGCGTGATGGGATTCGGGCACCGCATCTACAAGACCGCGGACTCGCGCGTGGAGGTGGCCAAGAAGTGGGGGGTGCTGCTCGGCAGGCAGCTTGACGACACGCGGCTGAGCGACATCTGCATCACCGTCGAGGAGGTCATGCGGCGGGAGAAGAACCTGTGCCCCAACGTGGACTTCTACGCCGCGCCCATCTACCACATGATGAAGATCCCCATCAGCCTGAACACGCCGATCTTCGCCATGAGCCGGGTGGTGGGCTGGTCGGCGCATTTCATCGAGCAGGTGGACAACAACCGCCTCTACCGGCCCAACTCGCGCTACGTGGGTGCCACGGACCTCGAGTTCGAGCCCCTGGACCGACGCGGCTGAGCCGCCCGAAACCGTCATGAGTGGTTGTGGAACCATTTCCGTTCGTCCTGAGCGTAGCGAGGCGTAGCCGAGCGAAGTCGAAGGACCGGTCAACCTGGAAGATTCGAACCGATGGCGGAGCCGCAAACCGCATCACAGGCGCTGGACGGCGTGAGGGTCCTGGAGTTGGCCGGCGCCGAGGGCGAGTACTGCGGCAAGCTCCTGGCGGACTTCGGCGCCGAGGTCATCAAGGTGGAACCGCCCGGCGGCAGCCCGTCCCGTGGTGAGCCGCCGTTCGTGGACGACCGGCCGGGCTCCGACCGAAGCCTTCACTTCCTCTACTTCAACGCCAACAAGAAGAGCGTCACCGCGGACCTCGACACCGAGGCGGGGCGGGAACGGGTGCGGCGCCTGGCGCGCACGGCGGACGTGGTGGTGGAGAGCGCCATGCCCGGGACCCTTCCCGCCGTGGGTCTGGGATACGCCGACCTGCGCGCGCTCAACCCGCGACTGGTCTACGCCTCGGTCACCGCCTTCGGCCAGACCGGGCCGTACAGCGGTTACCGCTGGTCTGGGCTCACCGCCTTCGCCATGGGCGGGCTCATGTACGTGAGCGGCAAGCCGTCGGCCCCGCCGGTGAACGCGCCGGGGGCGCAGGCGTTCCTGGTGGGCTCGGCCCATGCCGCCCTGACGATCCTGATGGCGTTGTGGCATGTTCGCCGGGGCGGCCCGGGACAGCACATCGACGTCTCGATGATGGACTGCCTCGCCGCCATGGAAAACTTGGTGTCGCGTTCCGCCTCCACGGGCGCGCACCCGCACCGGGACGGCACCCAGCACCGCTTCGCCACTCCCGGCACCATCTACTGCTGTGCCGACGGCTTCGTGCACATCTTCGTCACCAACTCGCAGCCGGGGGCATGGAGCCGCTTCGCGGACTGGCTCGGCCACCCGGAGGCGCTGGCGCGCGAGGAGTTCGAGGACCCGGTCTACCGGCGCGCGCACGTGGCCGAAGTGGACCGGGTGGTGTCGGAGATTCTGGCCGCGCTTCCCAAGGAAAGGGTCTACGAGGAGCTCCAGGCGCGCCACATCCCGTGCGCCCCGGTGAATACGCCGCTGGACTTCGTGCGCGACCCGCACATCCGCTCCCGCGGGTTCGTCATCGACACCGTGCATCCGCGGCTCGGCCCCATGGAGTTTCCCGGCCGGGCCTACAAGACCGACTGCTGGCGCTTCCGCCGCCACGCGCCGGCGGTGGGGGAGCATGACGGGGATCTGCTTGGCGCAGAGCCCGCGGAGACGGACAATTCGCGCACGGACCGGCCGGCGGGGGTAGCCGCGCCGGACGGGCTGCCGTCGAGTGCGCTGCCATTGGCCGGCATCCGTGTCGCCGACTTCACCCACATGGTCGCGGGCCCCTACGGCACCATGCAGCTCGCGTACTTCGGCGCCGAGGTCATCAAGATCGAATCGCGGGCGCGGCCCGACACCTGGCGCATTCGCGAGGGCAACAAGGACGTGGAGGCGTCGCTTCCCTTCGCCGACCACAACCGCAACAAGCTGTCCGTGACGGCCAACCTCAAGACGGAAGAGGGCAGGGAGATCGCCCGCCGCATCATTGCCCGAAGCGACGTAGTGGTGGAGAACTTCAGCGTCGGGGTAATGGGCCGTCTGGGGCTTGGCTACGAGGAACTCAAGGCGCTCAAGCCCGACATCATCATGATCCGGCTCCAGGGACTCGGCACCACCGGACCGCGGAAGAACTACGTGACCTGGGGGCCCAGCCTGATGCCGTTCTCCGGCATGACGTGGTTGTGGAACCACCCCGACGGCGGCGCCCCGGTGGGGTCGCAGACCTCCTATCCGGACTACATCGTCTCCATCCACATGGCCTTCGTGCTCATGGCGGCGCTGCACCACCGCGCCGACACCGGCGAGGGACAGCTCATCGACATCGCCCAGGGCGAGGTCACCGCGTCGCTAATCGGGCCCGCGCTGCTGGACGCGCTGGTCAACGGGCGCGCCGCCGGCCCCGCCGGCAACCGCGGCCGAGGGGACGCGCCCCACGGCTGCTACCCTTGCCGGGGCGAGGACGCGTGGTGTGTGGTCTCCGTGGGAAGCCAAGAGGAATGGCGACGGTTCCGCGAGGCGACAGGGAAGTCCGCGGCGCTGGAGGACCATCGGTTCGCCACCGGGCAGTCGCGTCTGGCCCACGCCGCTGCCCTGGACGAACTCGTTTCCGCGTGGACCCGGCAACACAGCCCGCGCGAGGTCATGGAGACCCTCCAGGCTCACGGCGTGACCGCCGGGATGGTGTGTGACGGCACTACCCTGGTCCACGACCCGCACCTGCGCGCCCGCGGCTCCGTGGTCGCGCACGAGCATCCGCGTCAGGGCCGGCTCACGCTGCCCGGCATCGTGACGAAGCTCTCGGAGACGCCGGGAGAGATCCGCCGCCATGCCCCGCTGCTGGGCCAGGACGCCCACTCGGTGCTCAGCGGCCTGCTGGGCATGACCGACGAGCAGATTCGGGGCCTGGAGAACGCCGGCGCGTTTTGACGGTCGATGCCATTCCGTCACTCCCTGTCAATGACGCGGAATTTGGAGTAGAGGAGAGAGGCATGGAGTACAAGGCAATCCTGTTCGAACGAAAGGACGGCATTGCGTACGTGACGCTGAACCGTCCGGAGGTGTTGAACGCGCGCAACCGGCAGATGCGCGAGGAGCTCATCCACGCGGTGACGGCCATCCGGCAGGACCCGGAAGTGCGGGTAGTCATCATTACCGGCGCCGGGGAGCGCTCGTTCTCGGCGGGGCGGGACCTCAAGGAGGCGGCCCAGGAGAAGGTCGGGGTGGTGGCGGCGCGGCAGGCAAAGCTGGAAGTCAGCGACACCGAGATGATCGCCCGGCTCAACAAGCCGGTGATCGCGGCCATCAACGGCTTCGCCCTGGGCGGCGGCTGCGAGCTGGCGCTGGCGTGCGACATCCGGGTGGCGGTGGAGGAGGCCAAGCTAGGGCTGCCCGAGGTTTCCCGCGGCATGATTCCCGGGAGTGGCGGCACCCAGCGGCTGTCCCGGGTGGTGGGGCTCGGCAAGGCGCTGGAGTTGATCCTCACGGGCAGCGTCATCGACGCCCAGGAAGCCTGCCGCATCGGCCTCGTGAACAAGGTAGTGCCGCGGGACGGCCTCATGGCCGCGGCCGAGGAATACGCCCGCGCCATCGCCACCAAGGCGCCCATCGCGGTGGTCTTCGCCAAGGAGGCGGTGCGCGAGGGCTACGAGATGACCCTGGACGAGGGCCTGCGGCTGGAGACCGATCTCTCGGCGCTGCTGCGGACCACCGACGATATCAAGGAGGGGGCGCGGGCCTTCGTGGAGAAGCGCCCGCCGCAGTGGCGGGGCCAGTAAGCGTCCTTCGACTTCGCTCCGCTACGCTCAGGACGAACGGGATGGGGGTTGCCCCCAACCGTTCGTCCTGAGCGTAGCGAGTCCTGAGCTTGTCGAAGGGCGAGCGAAGTCGAAGGACGGTCGGCCCCAAAGACAGGAGACCCCATGGCTGAATACGGTTCCGACCTCATCGTGGACATGCTCAGGAGCCTGGGCATCAAGTACGCGGCGCTGAACCCCGGCGCGAGCTTTCGCGGCATCCACGATTCGCTGGTGAACTACACGCACAACAAGAACCCGGAGATCATCGTTTGCTGCCACGAGGAGATCGCGGTGGCCGTGGCCCACGGCTACGCCAAGGCCACGGGCGAGCCCATGGCCGCCATCGTGCACGACGTGGTGGGGCTCCAGCACGCCTCCATGGCCATCTACAACGCCTGGTGCGACAAGACGCCGGTGCTGGTGCTGGGGGGTACGGGGCCCATGGACACCACCAAGCGGCGGCCCTGGATCGACTGGATCCACACCGCGCTGGTGCAGGGCAACTTCGTGCGCGACATCGTCAAGCTGGACGATCAGCCCATGAGCCTGGGGGCGTTGTCCAACTCCATCCTGCGTGGCTACCGGGTGGCCATGACCGAGCCCAAGGGGCCGGTCTACCTGTGCTTCGATCTCGACCTGCAGGAGTCGAGACTGCCGGAAGCCATGGCCGCGGGCATGCCGGCGCCGGACCGCTTCCGCCCGCCGGTGCCGCTCCAGGCCGAGCAGGGCGCCATCGAGGAGGCCGCGGCGTGGCTGTGCGACGCGCAAAACCCGCTCATCATCGCCGACTACATGGGGCGGAATCCCCTGTCCATGCTCTCGCTGGTGGAGTTGGCCGAAGAGCTGGGGGCCGCGGTGGTGGACCGGGGCGCGCGCCACAACTTCCCCAACACGCACCCGCTGGACCTGAGCGGCAGAGAGAAGGAGCTGGTGGCCGAGGCCGACGTGATCCTCGGACTCGACGTCATGGACCTCTACGGCGCCCTTCACCGGCATGACGCCAGGACCCAGACCTCCGCGCCCGCTTTCCAGCCCGGCTGCAAGATCATCAACGTCACCCTGGCGGACTTCGCCATCAAGAGCTGGTCCACCGAGTTCATGGAGCTGTCGCCCGTGGACCTGCCGGTCCTGGCCGACACCAAGGTGTTCGTGCCCGCCCTGACAGAGGCGGTGCGGCGCCGGGGCGGTCCCGAGAAGTCGGTGAAGGACGACCGCTGCCGGGCGCTGGAGCAGCGCCACCGGGAGATCCGCGAGGAGAGTCAGGCCATGCTGCGCAAGCGCTGGGACGAGAGCCCCATCTCCCCGCCGCGCATGTCCCAGGAAATATGGGAGGTCATCAAGGACGAGGACTGGACGCTGGTGGCCGGTTCCTTCCGCGGCTGGCCGCGGCGCCTGTGGGACTGGGAGAAGCCCAACGCGTTCCTGGGCGGCTACGGCGGCGGCGGCCTGGGCTACGCGCCCGGCGCGTCGGTGGGCGCCGCCCTGGGCCTCAAGGACAGCGGCACCGTGTGCATCGACCTGCAACGCGACGGCGACCTGCTGTTCACCAACAGCGCGCTGTGGACCGCCGCCAGCTACGACGTGCCGCTGCTCATGCTCATGACCAACAACCGCACCTACTACAACGACGAGGAGCACCAGGAGCGGGTCGCGCTGGCGCGCAGCCGCCCGGTGGAGAACAAGGGCATCGGCATGCGCATGGAGAAGCCGCCCGTGGACTTCGCCACCCTGGCCAAGTCCTTCGGCGTCTACAGCGAAGGCCCGGTCGAGGACCCGGCAGACATCCAGCCCGCGGTACGGCGCGCGCTGGCCGTGGTCAAGGAAGAACGCAAGCCGGCGCTGGTGGACGTGATCATACAGTCGATCTAAGGAGATGGCGTCCTTCGACTTCGTTTCGCTTACGCTCCGCTACGCTCAGGACGAACGGGCGAAACCATAACCGTTCGTCCTGAGCGTAGCGAAGCGAAGTCGAAGGACGCCATGTAAGGAGGAGGATTCGTCATGGCATATGATTTCGTGATTCGCGGTGCGACCATTTGCGACGGCACGGGCAATCCCCGCTACACGGGCGACGTGGCCATCGAGGGCGGGACCATCCGCCAGGTGGGCGGCAAGGCCGGCACGGCCCGGCGCGAAGTGGACGGCGACGGCCTGGTGGCCGCCCCCGGCTTCATCGACGGCCACACCCACATGGACGCCCAGCTCCTGTGGGACCCCCAGGTGACCAGTTCCTGCTACCACGGCGTCACCAGCATCGTCACCGGCAACTGCGGCCTGAGCCTCGCTCCCTGCAAGCCCGAGGACCGGGACATCCTGCTCCAGACCTTCTCCCACGTCGAAGGCATGGACATAAACCTGCTGCGGCGCGCGGTGGAATGGAGCTGGACCGACATGGCCGGCTACATGGACGCGGTGGAGGCCATGCGCCCGGCCCTCAACGTCGGCATGCTGGTGGGTCACTGCCCGCTGCGCCAGTACGTCATGGGCGACGACGCCGTCAAGCGCGCCGCCACGGCCGACGAGGTCGCGGCCATGCAGGCGCTCCTGCGCGAGGCCCTGAACGCCGGCTTGCTGGGCTTCTCCACCAACCGCAACGAGCGCCACTTCCGCGAGGACGGCGAGCCCCTGCCCAGCCGGCTGGCGGAGTGGGAGGAACTGGAAGCGTTGGGGCAGGTGCTCACGGACATGAACCGCGGCGTCATTCAGATGAGTTCCGCGGGCCAGAACGCCGAGCGGGTGGCGTCCCTGGCCGACTTTTCGCTCCGCACCGGCCGTCCGGTAGTGTGGAACTCCATCCTGCACCGCTGGGCCAGGCCCGACGAGTGGCGCGAGCTGCTGGACGCCACGGTGAAGGGCTTCGAGCGCGGCGCCCAGGCCTGGGCCAACACCAACGTCCGGCCCTTCAACAACCGCTTCAACCTCATCGACGGCCAGGAGTTCGACGAGTTCCCCACATGGCGCGGCCTCATGTTCAGCCCCATCGAGGAACGCCGGGCCGCCTTCCAGGACCCGGAGGTGCGCAAGAAGCTGCGCTGGGAGGTGGTGGAGGACACCAGCACCTCGGCCTTCCACAGGCGCTGGGACATCGTCTACATCGTCAAGCCCGCCACCGGGAAGAACGCCCACCTCAAGGGCGCCAACGTGGCCGACTACGCCCGCTCCGTGGGCAAGGACGTCTTCGACGCGTTCATGGACCTGTGCCTGGAGGAAAACCTGGAAACGGGTTTCCAGACGGCCCACACCAACGGCGACGCCGACGCCGTCGGCGCCATCGTGGCGAACCCCTACACCGTGCTCGGCCAGTCCGACGCCGGCGCCCACGTGGCCATCGACGCGGGCTTTGGCTACTGCACCCTGCTGCTGGCCAAGTACGTGCGCGAGCGCGGCGACCTCACCCTGGAAGAGGGCGTGCGCAAGCTCACCTCCATGCAGGCCGACATCTGCGGCATCGCCGACCGCGGCCGCCTTGAGCCCGGCCTGGCCGCCGACGTGGTGGTCTTCGACCCCGCCACCGTGGCGCCCCGTGAGCCCGAGCTGATGCACGACTTCCCCGGCGGCGCCGCCCGCCTGGTCCAGCAGGCCGACGGCATCCGCACCGTCCTGGTCAACGGGCAGGTAGTGCTGGAGGACGGCGAACCCACCGGGGAGCGGTCGGGGAAAGTGCTGCGATCGTAGGAGTGTGTCGGATTATGCTTCGCTAATCCGACACACTCACACTGGTTCCAGGGTTCAACAGGTTACGGCGCGGTGATGGCGTCGTGCTCGCCTGCTATTTCGCCGTGATGGCCTTCTTCATCGCATCCGCGTATTTCCTGTAGAGGGCCGCGAGGCCCTGGATGTCCTTGTTGGCTTGCTCGGTGCCGCCGGGATCCAGCACCAGTCCCGACTTCTTGATGAACGCGTCGTAGTCCTTGTCGTTCATGGCCTTCAGCAGCAGCGTCTCCAGGGCCTTCACCACCTTGGCGGGGGTTCCGGGCGGGGCCGCTATGTGGCGGTTTGAAGCCACGGTGATGTTGTGTCCGGCGTCGATGGCGGTGGGGACGTCGGGGGCGTTTATGGCCCTCTTGGGTCCAAGGGTCAGGACCGGCCGGATCTCGCCGGTCTGGAGGTAGGGTACCACGGACGGGTGGTCGATGGGCTGGAGGAAGACGTCGTAGTCCCCGCGCAGCAGCCCGGGCAGATTCTCGCCCGTGCCGCGGTAGCCCGACACCACCGCGAAGTTGATGCCCAGCTCCGCGGCCGCGATGTAGGCGTCGACCCAGCGTCCAACGCCGACGGCCTCGACGCCCCAGGTCACGCGTTTGGCAGCCTGCAAGTCCTCCAGCGACCTGTACTTGGAGTCCTTGCGCAAGAGCAGCGCGTAGGGCTCGCCGCCCACCCGCGCCACCCAGGTGAACTTTTCGTAGTCGTAGCCCGTATTCCTGGCGCCCCTGAGATAGGGTACGGCCATCATGCCGCCGTGCAATTGCCCGATGGTGTAACCATCCGGCTTGGAGCGGTACAGATAGACGGTGCCGGTGACGCCGCCGGCGCCGGTGACGTTCTTGACGATCATCTTGACGCCCTTGGGCA
>JAPPNE010000129.1 GCA_028818775.1 Deltaproteobacteria bacterium
CCATGTCCTCGCGCGCGCGCCGGGTCTCGTCGGTGCACTTGATGCCCTTCACCCCAAGCACCTGGTTCAGCGCATCGGCAAGAACCTCCCAGTCATCCATCGCGTGCTCGGTACGGTCGATGGCCCCCGCGTCCGTGTCCCCGCCCATGTCATGGGTCCTTTTCATGGCGTCCTCCGTGGGATTCAGCAATACGGAAAACCCTTGGGGGTGTCAAGAACGCCGGGTGCCCGTGGCGCGGGCGATCCTCTCCAGGGTCCGGGCCCCCGGAGACCTTTCCTTTTGATTCCCTTTTGGGTACCAGATACTGCTGTAGCCGAGGCAACGGTGTTGTCGAAGCCATCATTGAGAATGTTTGTCCGGCCGGCCGGCCCGCGAACCGCAAACTAGTTGGAGGAAAGAAACCGTGGCCGTGAAGCACTTCAGTTATGAGGCTCCGATCGAGACGGCCGCTCTGCCGTCGGCTTTCGCGAACATGAACAGCAATGTGCTGGATGACGGGATCCTGAAGAAACTGGTCGATCCGGATGTCTACTACGCCTTTGCGCGCTGCCGGGCGACCGGGCTGCCGATGGAGAAGGACCAGGCGAACGCCCTGGCGCTGTCGATCCGGGAGTGGGCCCAGTCCAAGGGCTGCATCGGCTATTCGCATTGGTTCTCGCCGATGCGCGGGCCGATTCACGGTGAGAAGCTCGAGACCTTCGTGGCGGTGGATTTTGCGACGGATCGGCTGATCATCAATCTGACCGGCTCCGAGCTGTTCCAGACCGAAACGGACGGGTCGTCCTTTCCGAACGGGGGCCTGCGCGAAACCCATGAGGCCGCGGCCTACATCGGCTGGGATACGGGCTCGCCGCCGTTCGTCTATCGCGAGACACTCTATATCCCGTCGGCCTTCGTTTCCTGGACCGGCGAGGCGCTCGACCAGAAGACACCGCTGTTGCGCGCCGACCTGGCCGTCAATGACCTGAGCTTGCGGCTGTTGCAGTATCTCGGCGACGACACCGAGGCCAAACAGGTCGTGTGCAATGTCGGCTGGGAGCAGGAGTTCTTCCTGATCGACCGGGAGAAATACCTGGCGCGGCCCGATCTGATGGCCTGCGGACGCACACTGCTGGGCGCGCGGCCGTTGCGTGGCCAGGAGTTGTCGGCCAACTACTTCGCCCGGTTGTCGCCGCGCGTAAACCGCTACATGGCCGAGGCACGGGAGAAGATGTGGGCGCTCGGCATCTCGATCCACTGCACGCACAACGAGGTGGCGCCGGCCCAACACGAGATTTCGCCGATCTTCAACCTGGCCAACCTCGCCGCCGACACGAACGTGCTGGCGATGGACGTGTTGCGCGATCTGGCGTTCGATCACGGGTTCGTCATCCTGTTTCACGAGAAGCCGTTTGCCGGCATCAACGGCAGCGGCAAGCACAACAACTGGGGGCTCAACACGGACACCGGTGTGAACCTGTTCGTGCCCGGCGAGACCGAGAGCGAGAATCGCCGCTTCATCGCCTTCGTGGCGGCACTTTTGCGCGGAGTCAACAAGCACGGCGATCTGTTGCGCTGCGGGGTGTCGACGGCCGGCAACGATCACCGGCTGGGCGCGCAGGAAGCGCCGCCGGCGATCATCACGCTCCATCTCGGCCGGCTCCTGGAAGAGCACGTGAAGAAGGTCGCCGACGGCGGCCGGTTCACCGCCTACGACACGCAGCACAAGCAGATCGAGATATCGGCGCCGGTCGCCGACATCAGGGCCACCCTGGAGGACCGCAACCGCACCGCGCCGTTCCCCTGGTGCGGCAACCGGTTCGAGTTCCGGGCCGTGGGCGGGAACCAGCACATCGCATTCCCGCTCACGATGGTCAACGCTGCGCTCGCCGACAGCTTGAAGCACATGTGCGACGAGATCGAAGCCGGCAAGGATGTCGATCAGGTCATTCGCGAGACCATCAAGGAGAACCAGGGTGCGCTGTTCAGCGGCGACGGCTACTCCGAAGATCTGCATGAACACGCCGCGAAGAACGAGCTGATCCATCTCCGGAGCAGCCCCGAGGCCTACGGGGAGCTGACCTCGGCCAAGAACGTCAAGCTGTTCGGTGACCTCGGCATCTTCAACGAGCGCGAGATCGCGGCGCGGCAATGCATCCTGCAGGAAGCTTACGCTTCAGAATTGTGGATCGAGGCGCGCGCTCTGTTGAAGATCCTGCGCACGATGATCGTGCCCGCGGCCATGGACGATGCCCGCACGGGCGTCGAATCAGGTTACGCCGCCAAGCTATTCGACGAGAAGAGGGACCTCGTCCAGAAGCTCCTTACCGAAACCGACAGGCTCGCGGAGGCCTTGGACGCCTTCCCCGACGACGCCCCTGCGCGCTCGGCGGCCTACGCGCACGAGAGCTTGAAACCGGCCATGCAGGCGGCGCGGGATGTCGCGGACCGGCTCGAGGCGGTGGTGGACAGCCGTCTCTGGCCGTTGCCGACCTATACAGACGTGCTGCTCGGCCACCAGTGAGGAAGACCGGACGCGGCTGCGGTTTCAGGCGACGGTGTCTGCGAGGCCGAACCATCGCAACCGGCTCGAATCACGACACCCTCGGCCACTAGAGCGCCCCGAAGGGCCACGCATCGCACACCGCCGCTCTTCAAGGCAGGTGCACTCGTGAACGTATCCTCGGCAAGACCTGACCTGGCGCTGGTGCTGGGCGGGGCGCGCGCGGGCAAGAGCGCCTTCGCCGAGGGACTCGCGAGGGGGTGGGCTCAACGCGTTTACGTAGCCACAGCGGCCGTCACGGACGACGAGATGGCGGAGCGCATCGCGTTGCACCGAACCCGCCGAGGCCCAAGCTGGCGCACCGTCGAAGAACCTCTTGAGCTGTCCGCCGTGATCCGGAGGGAAAGCGCGCCGGCCACCGGCCTGTTGGTGGACTGCCTCACGGTCTGGCTCGGCAACCTCATGCACCACGAATATGACGTGGACGCCGCCGGCGAAGCGCTCCTCGAAGCGCTCGCCACCGCCCCCGGACCGATGGTGCTGGTGGCCAACGAGGTGGGGCTCGGCATCGTGCCGGACAACGCCATGGCGCGCGCCTTTCGCGATCACGCCGGGCGTCTCAACCAGGCCGTGGCACGCGTGGCGAGCCGCGTTTACTTCATGGCGGCCGGCATCCCCATGACCCTCAAGGGTCCGGCACCCGACTGATGCCTGCCCGCGCACTCATGTTCCAGGGGACAGCGTCGGACGCCGGCAAGTCGCTGGTCACCGCCGGCCTCTGCCGTGTGCTGACGCGCCGGGGATACGCCGTGCGCCCGTTCAAGCCGCAGAACATGTCCAACAATGCCGCCGTGACCCCGGACGGGGGCGAGGTCGGCCGCGCCCAGGCGCTTCAGGCCAGGGCCTGTGGGGTGGCGCCGTCGGTGGACATGAACCCGGTGCTGCTCAAGCCGCAGTCCGACGTCGGCGCCCAAGTGGTGGTCCGCGGCAAGGTGCGCGGCAACCACGACGCGCAAGACTTCCAGGAGGTGAAGCAGGAGCTGATGCCCGTGGTCCTGGAGAGCTTCGAGCGGCTGAGGTCCGCGGCGGACTTCGTCCTGGTGGAAGGCGCGGGCAGCGCCGCCGAGGTCAACCTGCGTACCCACGACATCGCCAACATGGGCTTCGCCGCCGCTGCGCAAGTACCGGTGGTGCTGGTGGCGGACATCGACCGGGGCGGAGTCATCGCCAACCTGGTAGGCACCTGGGAACTTCTTCCGGACAACGAGCGCACGCTGCTCCGAGGGTACCTGATCAACCGGTTCCGCGGTGACGTGGGCCTGTTCGCCGGCGGGCTCCGCATCATCACCGCGCGCACCGGGCTGCCGTGCTTCGGCATTATTCCCTATCTCCGCGCCGCACTGCGCCTGCCGCAGGAGGATGCCTTCTCCCTGGACAACCGCCCGCCGCGGGTTCGCGGCGGAGCCTTCCGCATCGCCGTTCCGCGGCTGCCGCACATCGCCAACTTCGACGACTTCGATCCGCTGCTGGCCGAACCGGCGGTAGCGGTGGACATGGTGGCGCCCGGCCGCCCGCTCCCGGGCGATGCCGACCTAGTCATTCTGCCGGGCTCCAAGGCCACCCTTTCCGACCTGCGGGCCTTCAGGCGCGAGGGATGGGATATCGACCTTCTCGCCCACCGCCGCCGGGGCGGCGCGGTGCTGGGCATCTGCGCCGGATACCAGATGCTCGGACGAAGGGTGGCGGACCCGCAAGGCATCGAAGGGCCGCCGGGCGAGGAACCGGGGCTGGGCTTCCTGGAACACGAGACCATGCTCACCGGCGCCAAGACGCTCAGACAGGTCGCGGGAGTCGGCGCGACCGTGCACGCGTCCTTCACGGGCTACGAGATGCATGTCGGCAAGAGCACTGGCGGCGACGCCTCCCGGCCTTTCCTCGTACCCGAGGGCGAGGGACACGATCCCGGGCGCGTGTCCGCGGATGGAAGAGTCATGGGCTGCTACGTCCACGGGCTCCTGGCCGGCGACGCCTTCCGCCGCGAGTTCCTCCGTTCCCTGGGCGTTAACGGTGCATCCGGTCCGGCCTACGAAGCCGGCGTGGAAAAAGCCTTGGACGCTGTGGCCAACGCCTTCGAAGAGGCCCTCGACATCAACCGGCTGCTGGCGGCGGCCGAGTAGGCGAGGCCGCAACGACCTGCCGCCGGGCGGGTTCCCGCATAGCGGCGAAGCCTTACGCCGCTACGCGGAAGCGACCGGCACGCGGCTGACCGTAGATTTGACCGCTGAACGGCTGGACGGTTCAGCGTCGGCAACTCACGATACGGTTGCAGTGGCTCGTTCTGAACTAGCCAACTGACTCCGGGTAGTATTCCTTCACGGAGACGAGCATAGTCACAGTCGAGTCCGGGTACTTGAGGGTTCCTGCCGCTCTGCAATCCGAACGGAGGCACTCGCAATGACGAATTGGGACACGTGCCCGGCCGTGGAACGGAAGCCGGGAAAAGTCAGCGGCGCGTGGGTGTTTGCGGGAACACGGATTCCATTGTCCGCGCTGTACGAGAACCTCGCCGGTGGCGCCACGATCGACCAGTTCGTCGAGTGGTTCCCGGGCGTCAATGAGCAACAGGTCCGCGCGGTGCTCGAACACGAGGCGAAAGCGCTGAGAACGGCGGCAACGACTTGAAGCTGCTTTTCGACCAGGGAGACTCACAGCATCCCTCTCGTGCTACCGGTTTGGCATATTTCTTCTACAGGTGCGTGAGCAAGAGCCGCACGTCTTCCTCGGTCCGCAGCCTGACGGTCCATTCGCCCTTGCTGTTGCCGTCATGGGCGTCCGGCATCTTGGCCTAAATTGCCTTGAAATGCACAAATGGAGGCTGCGACCGGCCGCGCTCAGAGGTGGAGTTCCATGCCGACGCGTTTCCCGTGGACAACGAATACCAGTGCCAACTCCAGCTCGCCGTAGAGTTGCAACACTTCGGCAAGTTCGGTGTGCACGGCGTCCTATCTACCCGGTCGCCGGGCGCAGGCGAATGTCCTCGGCACCGACCAGGGCGATCGCGTAGCGGATACACGCATGGACATCCTCGACGGTCAGGTCCGGATAGTAGTCGCGAATGATCTGGTTGAAGGGGATGTCCTCGTCAACGAGTTCCAGGACATCCTGCACCGCAATGCGCGTGCCGGCGACGCATGGTTTACCGAAGTGAATTCTCGGATCAACGGCGATTCGGTCCATTTGATGCCTCCGTCCTTCTCCACCGCGATGGGTTGGCGGTCTCGCGGTCAAGCCGCTCGCAAAGCGCCTTGGTAAGCCACAAATATAACACCTGCAACCACGGGCGTTAAAGCATCGCGCCGTTCTCGACTACGCCATGGCGTTGGACGCGGGCACGGGCGCCCCAGCCAGAAACCACAACGCGGCGAACAGCGCTCCCACCAGCACGGCCAGGAGCAGGCAGGCGCCGACATAGACGCGGAGCGCGCGCCGGATGTCGGCGGCGGTCGCCTCGGCGGCGCCGTCGCCCAGCCACGGGTCGGCGGTCACGACGCCCCGGTATCGGCGCGGTCCGGCCAGACGCAAGCCCAACACGCCGGCCATGGCGCCCTCCGGATAGCCGCCGTTGACCGAGCGGTGGGTGCCGCCATCCCGCCACATGATCTTCAGGCCGTGCATCGCGCTGCCGGCCTTCGATGGTGCGCCGGCAACGGCCAACAGGACGCCGGCGACGCGCGCCGGCACCCAGTTGGCGACGTCGTCCAGGCGCGCCGCCGCCCAGCCGAAGTCCCGGTAACGGTGGTCGTGGTGGCCGATCATGCTGTCGGCGGTGTTGAGCGCCTTGTAGGCCGCGATGCCCGGCAGGCCGAGAAGCAGACCCCACAGGACCGGCGCCACCACGCCGTCGCTGAAGTTCTCGGCCAGCGATTCGACGGCGCCCCGGGCTACGCCGTGGGCATCCAGGGATTCGGGGTCGCGGCCAACGATGTGGGCGACGGCGCTCCGGCCGGCATCGACGCCGTCGCGCTCCAGCGCCCGGGCGACGTCGACGACATGCCGGTATAGGCTATTCTGGGCAATCAGTACCGAGACCAGCAGAGCCTCCACCCAGAATCCGACCGGCCATCCGCTCAGGCCGGCACTGATCAGCGCCGCCAGCACGCCGCACGAGGCG
The DNA here is from genome assembly GCA_028818775.1 of Deltaproteobacteria bacterium. Classification (NCBI taxonomy): domain Bacteria; kingdom Pseudomonadati; phylum Myxococcota; class Myxococcia; species Deltaproteobacteria bacterium. The sequence continues at coordinate 6,655 of JAPPNE010000129.1, forward strand.
ACGACGGCCACCGTGGAGATGGCTCCCGCGGCGCGGCGGCCCGCGCGGCCGAAGGCGGGGCGATTCAATCGGCCGTCGCAGAACGCCAGCACCCGGCCCACGACCACCGTAGGATGCGGGACAACCCGGTATAGCCAGCGGGGATCCCCGATGAAGGCGTCGAACACCATCGCCGCCAGCAAAAGAGATGCGGTGTCGGAGAGGTTCACATCGGTCCGTCGGCGCAAGACGCTCGGCTAGTCTCCCGGCCTCACCAAGCCCCCTTCAACTCCGCCGAAAGCCGTTGCAGAGCATCCGCCGACGGGGGCAGACCGATCCTGAGCCAGCCTGGATGACGATCGAAGGACCGGACCAGGATCCCGGCCCGGCCGAGGCGGTGAGAGAGGTCACGGGCTCCGGCCGTTTCCACCAACCGGAACAGATCGGTGCCGCCGACAAGGGTCAGGCCGGCTCCCGAGAGAACGCTGTCAAGCTGTAGCCTCATCTCCGCCAGCCGGGCGCGGGTGCGGACGATCCAGTCCGTGTCGGCCAGCGCCTGCCTGCCGATCTCCAGGGCGGGCCCGGAGACGGCCCAGGGGCCCAGACGCCGCGCGATGCCGTCCACCAGCGTTGGCGGGCCGGCCACGAAGCCCAGCCGCAAGCCGGGGAGGCCGAAGAACTTGCCGAAAGAGCGCACGATCAACGTATTGGGAAAGCCCGGAGCCGATGCCAGGCTGACATCGGGCGCGACGTCCGCAAAGGTTTCGTCGACGACGAGCCAGCCGCCGCGTCGCGCCAGTTCCTCGGCCGCTCGCGCCAGCGTCTTCCGGTCCGTGGTGCGGCCGTCGGGATTGTTGGGGTTGACCACCACGACCACGTCGGCGTCGGGACGTTCCCCGAGCGAGCCGACCTCTTCCACGACGTGCCCCAGGCGGCGCCATGCGACGGCATGTTCGTCGTAGGTGGGCGCCAGGACCGCCACCCGGCACAGGGTCCTCATGGTTGGCAGCAACTGGAACAACGCCTGACTTCCCGGAGCCGCCGCCAGACCACGGGCGGGCGCAATCCCATAGGCCTCCCGCGCCGCCGCCAGCAACGCCGCCATCGCGTCATCCTGCGGCAAGCGGGTCAGGGTTTCCGGGCTGATGGTGCCGTACGGATAGGGCCAGGGGTTGACGCCGGTGGAGAGATCAAGCCATCCGCACGGCGGCGAGCCGAATGTCCGCTGGGCAGCCGCAAGATCGCCGCCGTGCCGCGGCTGGAAGGAGCTCAATCCCACGACTCCACCTCGCGCGGACCCGATGGTGAGCGTTCCGGTTCGGCCGGAAACTCGATGTGCACCGCATCGCCGAAACCCGCCGATGTCATCCATGCGTCCGCGCAGCCTGCCGCGGCCCGCGCGGCCTTGATGATACCCGCGTGAGTCACCACCGCATGAGACACGCCGCTCCGGCGGTAGTCGGCCAGCGCGGAACTGACCCGCTCTGATACCATCGCCACGCTCTCGCCGCCGTGGGGCCGTGCGTGAAGGAAGTCCGCCGCCCACGCGTCCAGCTCCGTCCGGTCGATGGCACTCCACGGCAAGCGCTCCCAACGACCGAAGTCCATCTCCCTAATCCTGTTGTCGACCACCGGGACGAGACCGCGAGCCGCGCCGATCCGTTCCGCCAGCCGTGCGCAACGGCGCAACGGGCTGGTCACCAGCCGCTCCACCGCCGGCAGGGTCGCCAACACGCGCGCCGTATCCTCCTCGAACGTCGGCGCCACGTCTACGTCCGTGACGCCGTAACACACGTTATCCGCGACAGCGGGCCGGGTATGACGAATGAGAATCAAGCGCATGGTGCCGGATACCCTCCCCACCCCTGGATTCCCGCGTTCCAGGCTGTGTCGAACCCCACTCGGATACAACATGGCGCCGACGCCCCCTTACCGTCATTCCCGCAAAACAGGCTGTGTCAAAACCCCTTCTGAGAAAGGCAACAACCCCCTGAAACGTCATTCCCGCGAAAGCATGCCCTCGACCCCGATCGGGGGCGGGAATCCAGGAGGGGTGAGGCCGGGAAACGCCGCTGTAGCGCCCCACCACCGCCCCTGGATTCCCGCTTTCGCGGGAATGACGGATTGGACTTTCGTCGCTGGGAAGTGGTGTTTTGACACAGCCTGTTCCGCGGGAATGATGTTTCAGAAGGTCCTTTTCTCATCAGTTTTGACCGCGCCTACAAAACCGCGACGACGCCGAGGTAGAGCCCCAACTCGCTGGTCTGTTGCACGGCGCCGAGGCAGTCCCCCGTATAACCGCCGAGTTTTCGTTCGTACAATCCACGCATGACGACGTGACCGATCGCAAGCCCGATGAAACCGGCCAGCATCGCCGCCGGGGATGCCAGATGCCACAGCACCGCCACGGCCGCGGCCCCAGTGGCTAGCGCCAGAGCCAGACCGGCCGGCGCCACGCCGTCCGCCACCGGCTTGGCCGCGCCGGCCTCCCGCACGTACCGGCCCGTCGCAATGGCGAGCACCGCCGAGGCGCGGCTCGCGGCGTGGGCCGCCACCAGGAGCCACGGGATCACCACCGCCGGCGCGGCCCCCAGCGCCAGTATCTTGGCGGCCAGCATCAGGCCGAGGCCGGCCGCGCCGTAGGTGCCGAGGCGGCTGTCACGCATGATCTCCAGTGCCTGCTCGCGCGTGGCGCCGCCGCCGAGGCCGTCGCAGGCGTCGGCGAACCCGTCCTCGTGGAACGCGCCGGTGACCAGGAGCACCGCAGTGGTTGCGAGAACCACCGACAGCGTTATGGGAAAGACCAAGTGCGCGAACCAAAACACCACGCCCGCGACCGCGCCCACCAGAGCACCCACCAGAGGATAGTATCGGGTAGCGGCGGCAAAGCGCGCCTCGGTGAAGAGGTCGGCCGACGACACCGGAACGCGCGTGAGAAACTGCACCGCCAAGAGAAACACCGCCAGTTCTTCACGCACCCCGCGCAATCCTCCAGGGAAACACGGACACCCGTTCGTCCTGAGCGTAGCGAAGCGAAGTCGAAGGACGCCAACTTGCTCGGCGGCAACAATCGGATTTGGTCCAAGCGCCGAACGACGGACAGCTTATCGGGATCGTCCCCGAGCTGGACTTCTACCAGCCCGCCGCATCACGCCGGACCGCTCACCCCGGCGCTCTCGAAGCTTGCCATCTCCGAAAGCATGGCCGCCGCACACTTGAGCACCGGCCAGGCGAGCAGCGCGCCGGTGCCTTCACCGAGGCGCATGTCCAGGGCCAGCAGCGGGCGTGCGTCCAACGCCAGCAGCACCGCGCCGTGACCGTGCTCGGCGGACCGGTGGGCGAACACGAGGTACTCCCGCAGCGCGGGCGCCAAACGCACCGCGGCCAGGGCGACCGCGCCGGCGATGAACCCGTCCACCAGCACCACCGCCCCGGCGCGGGCCGCTCCCACCATGGCTCCCGCCATCATGACCATCTCGAAGCCGCCGTATTCCCGCAACGCGTCCTGGCCGTCCAGCCGCGCGGCGGTACGCCGGGCCGCGCGATCAAGGATCTCACGCTTGCGCTCCAGACCGGCGTCGTCGAGGCCGGCGCCGCGCCCCACGAGCGAGTCCAGCCCGGCGCCCGTAAGCTTGTGTGCCACCAGCGTGGCCGAGGAAGTGTTGCCGATTCCCATCTCGCCGAAGGCAGCGGCGTCCGCCGCCACCGCCGCGCCGAGGGCCTCGCCGGCGCGCAGGGCTTCTTCGCATTGCTCCGGGGACATGGCCGGCTCCACCGCGCAGTTGCGCGTGCCCGCGGCGATGCGCCGCGACACGAGCCCCGGCGCCTCCATGGGTTCACCGGCGACTCCGGCGTCCACCACCTGCAGGTCCACGCCGTTGGCGCGGGCGAACACGTTGGCGGCCGCGCCGCCGGCAAGGAAGTTGGCGACCATCTGACGGGTCACGGTTTGCGGATAGGGAGACACACCCTCGCCGGCGATTCCGTGGTCGCCGGCGAAGATGGTGAGACGGCAGTGGCGCAGCCTTGGAGTCAGGGTGTTCTGGATGCGCGCGATCTGCGCCGCGACGTTCTCCAGCACTCCCAAGGCGCCCAAGGGCTTGGTCTTGCCGTCGATGGCGCGCCGGATCGCGTCGTCGAGCGCGTGGGAGACGGGCGGAACATGGAACACGAGTCACCTTCCGGTGGGCACGAGAACGGCTTGTGCCTGGTCATCCAAGCCCCGCGTCGCCAAGCTGTCCTGCGCCGTGGGCGCCCATGGCCTCGATGAGGTAGCCGGGCCGTGGAATGCTGCCGATGGGTTCCGTCGGAATGATCATATCCCTCCGTCCTTTCCCGGGTGATGGGTGCGGGGAGTCTATCCGGTGACGATAAGAAGGACAACCCGGTTCTTGTACTACCAGCTTGACGACGGCCATTGCCCGGCGTAGGTTCCACCCCTACAGAAACGTCTTTTCGGCACCGCGTGAGAAAAATTAAGACCACGGAAAGGGGATGAGTTGACGCCGCGCCAGACCCGACGGCCGCAGCAGCGTTTGGCCTTGGCGGCGAAGCCGGTCACGCTGGCGCTGACCGTCTGCGTTGTCCTCGTTGCCTGCACGGAGTCGCCAACAGTCCGCTCGACCGCGCGCCGTATCGTGAGCCTGGACTATTGCGCGGACCAGTTCGTGCTCGGGCTGGCCGAGCGCGGCGACATCGCGGCGGTTTCGCCGGACGCCGTTGCGGCCTTCTCCTACATGCGAGCGGCCGCCGCGGGGTTGCCGGCGGTGCGGCCCCGGGCCGAGGACGTGCTGGCCCTCCAGCCGGACCTGGTGGTCCGTTCCTATGGCGGCGGACCCAATGCGCGGGGGTTCTTCGAGCGGGCCGGCGTGCCGGTGCTGCAGATAGGGTTCGCCGATGACATCGACGGCGCCCGGGCGGTGATCCGGCACGCGGCCCGAGGGCTCGGCGCGCCGGAACGCGGCGAAACGTTGATCGCCGGGATGGACGCGCGGCTCCGGGCGGCGCGAGTCCATGCACTCGGCAGCCGAGCGCTGTACATGACGCCGGCCGGCTATACGGCCGGGCCCGGCACCTTGGTGGACGACCTGTTCGCGGCCGCGGGCCTCGACAACTTCCAGTCGCGCCCCGGGTGGCGGCCGATTCCGCTTGAGCGTCTGGCCTACGAGAACCCCGATCTGATCGCCAAGGCCGCCTTCGGTAAGGGCACGAGTCACGACGACGCCTGGACCTCGTTCCGCCACCCCGTCGTCCGGCGCGCCGCGCGGTCGGTGCCGGCTGCGGTCATCGACGGCGCCACCACCTCGTGCGGGGCGTGGTTCCTGGCCGACGCGGTGGCAGCCCTGGCGACCCTTCACGACAAGCTCCCCCAGGCAGCGCCGTGAGCGACCGCAGCCTGCTCATGGCGCTGACGGGCGTCACCCTCTTGGCTCTGGCGGCGGCGTGCCTGGTGGGGTCCACTCCCCTGGGCGTCGAACGCGTCCTGACCGCGCTGGCGGGTGGCGCATCCGCCGGCGACCGCGTGGTGGTGTGGGAGATCCGCTTGCCGCGGGCGGTGGCGGCGTTCGCGGTGGGAGCGGCCCTGGGGGCCTCGGGCGCAGCCTTGCAGGGCCTTCTACGCAACCCGCTGGCCGAGCCCGGCGTTCTCGGCGTTTCCGCCACCGCCGCCCTCGGCGCCACCTTCGTCATCTACTACGGCCTTGCGAGCGCCGGCGCCCTGGCGCTGCCCATGGCCGCCATAGCGGGCGCCCTGGCGGCCACGGTCCTGCTGACGGCGGCGGCACCGCGCGTGGGCTCGGTGGTCACGCTGATCCTGGTCGGAGTCGGGCTGTCGAGCTTCGCCGGGGCGCTGACGGCCTTGCTGATGAATCTCGCGCCGCACCCGTTCTCGCTGTCCGACATGCTCAACTGGATGCTGGGCACCGTGGCCAACCGGAGCTTCGCTGACCTCGTGCCCACCGCGCCCTTCCTGGTGGCGGGTCTGGCAGTCCTCGCCGCCGGCCGACGCGGCCTTTCGGCGCTGACCCTGGGTGAGGAAGCGGCGGCGGGGGTGGGGCTCGACCTGCCCCGGACCCGGCGGCTCGTGGTGTTGGGCGCGGGGCTGGCCACCGGCGCCGCCGTGGCCATTGCGGGGGCCATCGGCTTCGTCGGCATCGTCGCACCCCACCTGGTGCGGCCCCTGGTGAATTACGACCCGGCGCGCACGCTGGCGCCGTCGGCTTTGCTCGCGGGGCTCATTCTCGTGTTGGCGGACATCGGTGTGAGGGTGGCCCCCACCGACACGGAGCTCAAGCTCGGCGTGGTGGCGGCGCTGCTGGGAGCGCCGGTCTTCATATGGATCGTCGCCGCGAGGCGGGTACCCAGTGGCTGAGTTGTCGATCCACGGAATCGACGTGACGCTCGCTCGGCGTGCCGTGCTGCAAGACGTGTCCTTGCAGGCAGCGCCGGGCGAGATGGTCGTCGTGCTCGGGCCCAACGGCGCCGGCAAGACCGTGTTGCTTCGCGCCGTCCTGGGGCTGGTGAAACGCGACGGAGGCAGCGTCACCGCCGGCGGCGACGACCCCGCGCGTCTGCCCGCGGCCGAACGCGCCCGGCGCATCGCCTATCTCCCGCAGTCGCGGCCGCTAGCGTGGCCCGTCCGGGTGCGTGACGTCGTGGCCTTGGGACGCTTCGCCCACGGCGCTTCACCCGGACGGCTCGGCGACGAAGATGCGGCGACGGTGGAACGTACGCTGTCCGCCTGTGACCTGGACGCCCTGGCCGACCGCCGGTGCGATACCCTCTCCGGAGGGGAACTCTCCCGCGTCCACCTGGCCCGGGCCATGGCCGCGGAAACGCCGGTCCTGCTTGTCGACGAACCCACGGAAGCGCTGGATCCGCTCCACCAATACCAGGTGATGCGCCTGATCCGCGCATACGCGGACGCCGGCAACTGCGCGCTGGTGGTACTGCACGAGGCCGCCCTGGCCGCGCGCTTCGCGGACCGCCTGGCGTGGATCTCTGGCGGGCGGATCGTCGCGGACGGACCGCCCGAGGAAACGCTGACGCCGGAACGGATGGCCGAGGTTTACGGCGTGCGCGCCGCGGTGCGCCGCGTCGAAGACGACTGGGTGGTGGCCGTGAGCGGGCCGGCATGACGCGGTGCACGGACGGTCGACAGACGGACCGCGAGGCGCGGCGCCTTGACAGCTCGCGGGGGTTGTTGCACGTAGAGCCTGTTTGTAGCGCAGGACACCAAACCATCGAGAAGGGAGTCATAATGAGCACTCTGATAACCGGCATCGGCCTCGTGGGCACCGCCTTCGCGCAACGCGCGCTGCAACGGGGCGAGAAGATTGTCTTTTACGACATGGCGCCGCGGATGGATTTCCTCGAACGCAAGCTGGGCAAGGTGGACGTGACCGTGCTGAAGCGCGACATCCGGGACCTGCCGGCGCTGATCGACGCCATGCAGACCCACGAGGTGGATACGGTGCTGCACACCGCCGGCCTCATCGGCGGCGCGGTGGCCAACCCCGTCTACAGCGGTCTCCAGATCAACGTCATGGGCACCGTCAACGTGGCCGAGGCAGTGCGCCTCACCGGCGTGAAGCGGCTGATCCAGATCAGCACCATGGGCGTGTACAACCGCCGCATGGAGGGCGACGAGCCCATCGGAGAAGGGTTCAACCGGGGCGACGGCAACGCCTACGGCAACTCCAAGGTGGCCAAGGAACTCATGGTGGAGGCCTACCAGCGGCTCTACGGCTTCGAGCTCATTGTGCTGCGGCTCGCCAACGTGTTCGGCTTCGGGCACTTCGCGGGCGGCTCCGCCGGCGGCGAAATGCTGCAGAACCTCGTGGAGTCCGGCCTGACCGGGCGCGTCGCCCACATCCCGCAGGAATCCACGCGCGACTTCGAGTACGTTTACTTCAAGGACGTGGGCCGGGCCCTCGAGTTGGCCGCCACCATTCCCGCCCCGGCGGAGACCACCTTCAACATCGGCACCGGCGTGGTGGTCACCTTCGACGACTTGGTTTCCCTGGTGCAAGGGCTTCTGCCGAAGCTGGACGTGGAAATCATTCCCGGCAAGCCGCCGCGCTCCTCGAAACAGCCCATGGTCATCACCCGCGCCAAGGAAGTGCTCGGCTGGGAGCCCGAGTTCACCGTGGAGGAAGGGTTCAAGGCCTACATCGAAGACATGAAGGCGGCCGGCGTCGGGTGAAGCCCGATCCGGTCCGGAGGCTTACGCATCGGAGAGACCTTCCGTCTTGACAAGGTCTCGCCGCGCGACTACAAACTCCAAGGTCCTGCCCGGTTCTTTCGAATGAACCGGGCAGGATACCAGGCCACGGGTGGTCTTCCCGGCCGCCCGGTCCTCAGGTCCCTCAGGGGATAACAGGGAAACCGGTTGAAAGCCGGTGCGGTCCCGCCACTGTAAATGGGAACCCTTGCCAGGGTGCCACTGTTCCCCACCCGGGAACGGGAAGGCGGCAAGGCGGTCCACGCGGCCAGCCCATGAGCCAGGAGACCTACCTGAGGACACGACGCAACCGTGCTCTCCGAGGAGAGAGGGGGTCTCGCCATCAGCACTCGTTCCATAGACGCGTTCGTTCCCGCTTCCGTCGGGTCGGTTCCTCTCTGACCGGCCCCGGACCGAAGACGTGCGCCGCCTTCTGTACTGCCTGTTGGGCTCCGCGCTGTTCCACGCCGCGCTGTTGTGGGTGCCCTTGCCCATGAGCGCGGGAGGCGCGGGCGAGGACGACCTGCTGCTCGTACGGGTGCGGCTCGTGGAAGCGCCGAGGAGCGATGCCGTGAAGCGGTCGCCACGGCGAGACGAACGAGCCGAGCGACACGGACGAGTGCGACAGGCACGGACCGAGCCACGGGCGGCGCCGGAACCCCAGCGGGGGCCAACCGTGGTACGGAAGAAAGCGGAGCCCACCCAGCCGACCGCCGCGGCGAGCGCCGCACGGAAGCCGCCCGGCACGGTCGACGGCGACAGAGGTGTCGTGGGAACCTCGTTGAACGCCGGCACGGTCCGCTCGAACCGGGAGATCGGAAGCGCACGCAACACCGCTCGCGGCACCCCGGCGGAACAGGTCACGACCGGCGCGGACTTCAGTCCGGTCCGTTACGCACGGACCGTGAAGCCCCGCTATCCGCGCAAGGCGCGCCGCGCCGGCTGGGAAGGCACGACGCTGCTCAAGGTGCTCGTCAACCCGGACGGCGCACCCGGCCGCGTGACGGTGGAGCGCACGTCCGGCTTCGACGTCCTCGACGAAGCCGCCGTAAAGGCGGTCCGGCGCTGGCGGTTTCACCCGGCGCGTCGCGGGGTCGCGCCGTTGTCGAGTTGGGTGCGCATCCCGGTCGCGTTCAGACTGGAGGAGGTTCGCCGATGAAACCGTAACGGAGAATCCTGATCCGCCACAACCAGAGGCCTGAAAACGGACGCCAGGGAAAGGGGTGCGAATCCCCTGCTGCCCCGCAACTGTAACGGCCACGAAAGCCGCAGATCGAGCCACTGCCCCTAAACCGGGTGGGAAGGCGCGGCGAGTAGGACGGCAGCCGCCGGACTGCCAGGAAGCCCGAGCCAGGAGACCTGTCCGTTTTCATCCACAATCCGCCTTCGCGGGAAAGGAAGATTGCCATGAAGTTCCTGACCACGGGTGTCCTCACCCTCTCTCTCATTCTGATCTCTCAACCGGGCACGGCCCAGTCACCGCCGGGGGCCGCGTCGGAGACGCCCGCCGAGATGGCGGCCGAGCGGCAAACCGTCGAGCAGCTTCCCGAGATCGTGGTCTCGGCGAGCCGCGTGCCGCTGGAAGCCAAGGCCGTGGGCAGCGCGGTCACGGTCATCACGGCCGAGGAGATCGAGCGCAAGCAGGCCCGCGTCGTGTCCGACCTGCTGCGGGAGGTCCCCGGTATCGCGGTGCACCGTTCGGGCACCGTGGGAACGTTGACCGCCGTGCGTATCCGCGGCTCTGAGCACGGACACACCCTGGTCCTCATCGACGGCGTGAAGGTCAACGACCCGAGCAGCAGCGGAGCCATTTACAACTTCGGGGACCTGTTGGCCGCGGACATCGAGCGCGTCGAGGTTCTCCGGGGGCCGCAGAGCGGCCTATACGGCAGCGACGCCATCGGCGGCGTGATCCACATCACGACGCGGAAGGGACACGGGCCGGTCGTGGGGAACGTCAGCGTGGAGGGCGGTTCGTTCGGAACGGGCAGCATGGCCGTCGGCATCCAGGGCGGTGGCCGCGGCCATCATTTCTCTCTGGGTGCGGCGGGCCTCGGCACCTCCGGAATATCCATCGCCGCGGGAGATGAAAAGGACGGGTACCGGAATCAGACCTATAGCGCCAAGCTCGGCGTACAACCCGCCGACGACCTGGAGTTCGAGCTGACCGGCCGCTACGTCAAGGCGAGAGTGGAAACGGACAACCCGCCGACGGACAACGACGACCGCACCGACTCGGACCAGGCCATGGGCCGCGGGCGATTGACCTACAGCCTTCTCGATGGGGATTGGCGGCATGCCTTGGGCGCGGCCATGCACCGCAAGAAACGGAGCGTCATCAGCTCGTGGGGAACGAATGAATACAAAGGCAGAAAGACACGTTTCGACTACGAAACGAACTTCTTCTTCGAGACCTCGGACGCCAGCCACAACGTGACCTTCGTCGCGGAGCAGGAAAAGGATTCGCAAGAGTCCGGCGGCGCCGCCTCCGAAGTCACCAACCACGGATATTCCGGCGAGTATCAACTCGGGTTGTGGGACCGACTCTTCCTGTCCGGCAGCGGCCGATATGATGACAACGAACGTTTCAAGGATACGACGACGTTCCGGATCACCGCCGCTTACGTGGTCGATGGAAGCGGGACCCGATTCCACGGCAGCTACGGCACGGGAGTCAAGAACCCTACCCTGTCACACCTGTTCCAGCAGTTCGGCCGCATCGGTCCGAACCCCGACGTGGACCCGGAGGAGAGCAAGGGCTGGGACGTCGGCGTGGAGCAGAACCTGCTCGAAGGCCGGCTCTCCCTGGACGTGACGTATTTCAACAACCGGCCGACGAACCTGATTTACTGGAACGACGCCGGCACCCCTTACGACTGGCAAAACCCCGCAACCGGCGATGACGACTTCTACGACAATCTGGCAGGGACATCTAGTATTCGTGGCCTGGAACTCACCGTGAGAGCGAAGCCCGCCGACGGATTGAGCCTGTCCGCCCAATACACCTACACCGACGCGAAGGATCCGGACGGCCAACGGCTTCCGCGCCGGGCCGAGCACGTGGCCAGCGTCAACTTCGGCTACGGATTCCTGGACGGCAGAGCCGACGTGGACCTCGGCATCGACTACAACGGGAAGCAGCTCAACCGCACGACCGATCCCGTGATGATCGACGACTTCATCCTGGTCCATGTCGCCGGCAGCTACAAGCTCGGCAGACGGATGGAGCTGTTCGGGCGGATCGACAACCTCTTCGACACGGACTACGAAGAGGTGCCCGGATACCGGACCACCGGCATCGGCTTCCACGCCGGGCTGCGGGGTACGTTTGAACTGTTCCGATGAGACGGAGGTCTATGGCGAACCACGCCGGAAGTCTCCGACGTACTTGGACCGGTTCCGTTTGAGGCTATCTAACCTTGTTCCGCCAACAGCGGCACGATGCGCCGTTCCTTGGCGCGCACCAGGCCCCGGCCGGTGATGCGCAGTTCGGGGAGGGTGACGAAGGTGAGGAAGCAGAGGGCGTAGAGGGGCTTGGGGAACGCGCTGCCGTGTTCCCTAAGGATTCGCTGGACGGAGGCGAGCCTTTCGCCCACTTCGCGCCAGGGTTCCAGGGAAAAGAGGCCCCCGATGGGAAACGGGATCTCTTCGAGGACCCGGCCCCTGTCGACGACCGCGATGCCGCCGCCGTATTCCAGCAACAGGTTGGCGCAATAGGCCATGTCGTAGTCGCTGGAGCCGGCCACGAGGAGCGTGTACTCGTCGAGGTTGACGGTGGTGCCCACGGCGCCGATGTCGGTTCCAAGGCCGCGCACGAAGCCGAAGGTGGGGCTGAAGCCTTCCCGGCGGTCGAAGACCGCGACCTTGAGGAGGTCGGCCTCCACGTCCGCGGAGACCACCCCGCCGGCGCACGGGACCTCGACGACGCGTTCCCGGGTGATGGTCTGGTTGATCAGGTCCATGACGCGGATGCGGGCGCGGGGTTCTTCGCAGCGGATGCGCATGTCCTCGGCGGTCACGGGCAGGCGGAAGGCGGTCTTGAGGCCCATGCCGTCGGGGAAGCCCGGCGGAACGACGGCGACGTTCGTTTCGCCCGTTTTGGCCACCCGCTCGCCGCCGATGTAGGTGGCGCCCACGCGCACGGTTTCCAGGTCGTCCAGCAAGACGAAGTCCGCGAACCGGCCGGGTGCGAGGCCGCCGATGTCCTGTTCCAGGCCGGAGTAGGAGGCCGGGTGCAGCGTGGCCGCCTGGATGGCGCGCACGGGGCTCAGGCCGCACGCCACGGCGCGGCGGATCACGTGGTCCATGTGGCCGTGCGCCGCGACGTCGTCGGGGGCCATGCCGTCGGTGACGAGGATCAGGCGGCCGGTGTCGACGCCGGCGGCCAGGAGCGGCTTGAGGGTGGCTTCGAGGTCCTGCCGGAAGGAGCCTTCGCGCAGCATGGTCCAGTAGCCGAGGCGCAGGCGCGCCAGGGCGTCCTCGCCGTTGATGGGCTCGTGGCACGACGACACCGAAGCGGCGGCGATGGCGTTGAGGCGGCGGTCCCGTGCGCCCGCGGTGTGGCCGTGGACGATCTTGCCCTGGTTGAGCGTCAGGTCGATGCGCGTCGCCAAATCCGGGTCGCCCTGCACCAGGCGCAGCCACGAGACCACCTCGCCCAGGCCCAGCACCCGGGGGTCGCGTAATACCTCCTCGACCTGCTCGTCCGAGAGGGACTCGGTCTCGCACAGCAGCGGATCCTGGGGCGCGGCCATGGAGATCAGGGTGTAGACCCGGAGCGGATGGGAGGCGACCTCGTCCAGGAAGAGCTTCATGCCGGTGAGGCCGAAGGCCACGGTGTGCTCGTCGCATGACGCCATGAGCGCGGTGGTGCCGTGGGGCAGGTACGCCTGCAGCAGCTCGAACGGACGGCAGAAGTGGCCGATGTGCGTGTGCGCGTCGATGAAACCGGGCGCGATCCAGCGGCCGCGGGCCTCGATGACCTGGGTCTCGTCGCCGCGGGTGTGGTCCGCGCTGGGGCCGACGTAACAGACGCGCTCCTGGCTCACCGCCATCTCCATGCCGTCCAGCACCTCGCCACTGTAGACGTTGATGAGCCGCCCTCCGGTCACCAAGAGGTCGGACTTCACTTCGCCCATGCTGGCGCGTATCAGGCGTTGTATCGTTTCCTTGGATTTGTGCATACGTTCTTGCTTCAGGTTGTCGGTGGACGGAAGTGATTCCTGGATTGTTTTACCCCGGGCTTTGCCTTACCATGGCCGCGTGAAGAACCTCGTCTTGCGCAACATCACCAAGCGCTTCGGACCGGTGACGGCCGTGGACGGATTCGATCTCGAGGTGGACCAGGGCGAGTTCCTGGTCATCATCGGGGAGAGCGGCTGCGGCAAGACCACCCTGTTGCGCGTCATCGCGGGTCTGGAGACACCGGACACCGGCGAGGTGCTCATCGGCGGCGTGCCGGTGAACGACGTGCCCGCCGGACGCCGGGACGTGCAGCTCATCTTCCAGAGCTACGCGCTGTGGCCGCACATGCGCGTCTTCGAGGATCGCAAGTACGCCAACCTGACGCTGCCGTTGCGCATCCGCAAGTGGTCCGTCGACGCCATCCGCGAACTGATCCGGCCTTTGGCCAAGGCCCTGAACATCGAGGAACGGCTGTTCGAACGCAAGCCGCAGGAGCTGTCCGCGGGGCAGCAACAACGCGTCGCCCTGGCCCGGGCCATGACCACGTTCCCGCAGATCATGCTCATGGACGAACCCCTCAGCAACCTCGACCCGCCCAACCGCCGCCGGGTGCGCGAGGAGATCCGCGCGTTCCACCGGGACCAGCGCCTCACCACGCTGCTCGTGACCCACAACCTGGAGGACGCGCTGGAACTGGCCGACCGCATCGCGCTCATGCACGAGGGGCGCCTGGAGCAGGTAGGCACCGCCGAGCGCCTGATGCGCCACCCCGCCAACGAGTACGTCAGCGACTACTTCCGCGTGCGCCCGTCCTACGGCGTGCCGTTCCAGTGATCGCTCAGATCTTGAAAGCTTCGCGCGTGTTGGACGCGTACAGGCTTTCCAGGTCCACCGGGTTCTTGATCACGCCCTGCTCCAGCAGATAGGAGTGGAAGGTCTCCAGGGTCTTGCGGTTGCTCTCGAAGCCGTAGGGCCAGTAGTCCTTGCCCATGAGGTCCACCGTCTCCTCGTACTCGAACAGGTACCAGAGATGGTGCGTACGCAGCACGTTGGTGTCGTAGATCTGCGACGCGCACAGGTCCTTGGCCCGGCAGAAGGCCTTGTAGAGGTTCTGGGTCACCCACGGGTGGGCCTCGTGGATCTCCCGGCGCACCACGATGCAGTGCATGATGGGGAACAGGCCGGTGCGGCGGAAGTAGTCCATCTCGGCGGCGCGGCAGTCCTTGAAGAGCCGGCGGATGCCGGGGGCGCGCCGCACGAAGCAGGAAGGCATGCGCGCCGACACCAGCGCGTCGATGTCGCCCTTCTCCAGCATGTCGTCGAGGGTCCGCTCCTCCTCGGTGTCGATCTCGACACCGGCCGGCGCGTCGAACGGCACGCGGTCCTTGCGCCCGGGCTGCTCCACGCCGCCCTGGATCCAGTGGACATCCCTGGCCTCCACGCCGAAGTCGTGCTGCAGCATGCCGCGCACCCACACGGACGCGGTCATGGTGTACTCGGGCACGCCCACCCGCCGGCCCTTCAAGTCTTCCGGCTTCTCGATGCCCGAAGCCGCGTTGACGAAGATGCAGCGGTGCCGGAACATGCGCGACGGGAACACCGGGATGGCGATGAACGGCCGGTGCCCGCGTGAGGCGTCCACGTGGTAGGCGCCCATGGACATCTCGGCGGCGTCGAACTCGTGGAAGTGGAGCATGCGCCAGAAGATCTCTTCCACCGGCAGCGCCACGTAGTTGAGGTCGATGCCGTCGGGCTTCACGAGCCCGTCCTTGAGGGCACGGGTGCGGTCGTAGTCCTCACATGCCAGCGTCAGTTCAATGTTTGCCATAGGTCCTACCAGTCGGGTTTATCGGGGCATGCAGCAGCGCTTGTACTTGCGGCCGCTGCCGCAGGGGCAAGGGTCGTTGCGGCCGGCCGCGGGGCGGGCGGCGGCGTCCGCTTCGCGCACGAGGCGCATGACGTTCTCGATGGGCTCGCCGGCCTGCCACAGGCCGGCCATGGTGCTCAGGTGCTCGCGGCTGTGGATGAAGAACTTCTTGTAGCCGGCGCAGAGGTAGTTGAGGCCGTCTTCGCCGTCCGGGGTCTTGATGAACCGGTCCTTGGGGCAGCCCCCGTTGCACTGGGCGCGCACCTCGCACTCGCGGCAGTAGCGCGGCAGCGAGGTCCACTTGTCGCGGCCGAACTGCCGTTGGGCATCGCTGTCGATCATGCGCGCCAGGGAGGTATCGCGAATGTTGCCGAGGCGGTAGCCCGGGTCCACGTAGTGGTCGCAGGAATAGAAGTCGCCGTTGTGCTCCACCACCGGCACGTCGCCGCAGGTCTCCCGGAAGATGCACAGCGCGTGCTCGATGCCCAGGCCGGTGCGGGCCGCCTCGTCGAAGATCTGGATGGTCACCCGGCCCACGTCGTTGCGGATCCATTCGTCGAAGATGGCGCACAGGAAGGTGCCGAAGGCCTCCGCCGGCACGCTGCGGGGACCCACCGCGGCGTCTCCCGGCATCCGCTCCACCAGCGGAATGAACTGCTGGTGGTCCGCGCCGAGGCTCTTGAAGTAGCGATAGACGGTGGTCGGATGGCCGACGTTGCCGGCGTGCACCACGCACAGCACGTCGCACGGCACCTTGTGGGCCTTGAGCCGCTTGAACGCCTGCACCACCTTGCGGTGGGTGGGTTGCTGCCCCTTGGTGACGCGGTACTCGTCGTGGAGCTTCTCCGGGCCGTCGATGCTGAGCCCTATGGAGAAGCCTTCCTCGGCGAGGAACCGGCACCACTCGTCGTCCAGCAGCACCCCGTTGGTCTGCATGCCGTTGCGCACCTTGCGGCCCGGCGGGCAGTGCCTGCGCTGGAGCGCGACGACCTCGCGGAAGTAGTCGAGGCCCAGGATGGTGGGCTCGCCGCCGTGCCAGGCGAAGTCGATGATCGGATCCGGGCAGGCCTGGATGTGCTGCGAGATGTAGTCCTCCAGCACATCGCTCTCCATGCGGAACGACTTCGTCTCGGGGTAGAGGTCTTCCTTCTGGAGGTAGTAGCAGTAGACGCAGTCCAGATTGCAGATGGCGCCGGTGGGCTTCGCCATGATCTGGAAGCCGCGGGAGGCGGGTTGAACCGGCTTTATCAATTCAACCGACATGTGGAACCCCGTCGAGGGAAGGAGACCCGTGCCCCCTTCCCTCGTGTCCGGGAATGCTCTCGGCCGTATCGGCCTAATCCATGTTGAAGAACTTCCTGGCGTTGTCCAGCATGAGCTTCTGCTTGACCTCGGGCTTGATGGTGAGCTTGGCGAAGTCGTCAAGCCAGCGCTCCACGCCGATGGCCGGCCAGTCGGATCCGAACATGGCCTTGTCCTGAAGGATCGAGTTCACCTGCTGCACCAGCTCGGCGGCGAAGTACTTGGGCGACCAGCCCGAGAGATCGATGTAGAAGTTGCTCTTGTGACGGGCGATGGCGAGGCTCTCGGCCGTCCAGGGCCACGACGGATGGGCGCAGATGATCTTCAACTCGGGGAAGTCCGCGGCCACGTCGTCGAGGTGGATGGGCTGGGTGAACTTGAGCTTGTTGCCCATGCCGCCGGGAGTGCCAGCGCCGGCGCCGGCCATGCCGCTGTGGAACAGGATCGGCAGCTCGAGCTTCTGGCATTCCTCCCACAAGGGGTAGAAGCGGGTGTCGTTGGGGAAGAACTGCTGGCGGGCGGGGTTGATCTCGCCCACGCCGTGCAGGCCGAGGTCCTTGATGCGCTGGATCTCCTGCAGCGCCACCTTCTGCTGCCACGGATCGATGACGCCGAAGCCCAGGAAAACGTCGGGGTTCCGCTTCACGCCGTCGGCCACGTGCTTGTTGGGGACCGGGGTCAACCCCGTGATGGTTTCGTCGGTGGTGTTCTGAATCACGGCCATCATGTTGCGCGCGCGGTACTCGTCCGCCATCTCGTCGATGGACACGGGCTTGCGTTCGCGCTTGAAGTACTGAGCCATCTGCTTGGGGCGGTCGCCCTTGGAACTCAGGGTCAGCTCGTCGCAAAGGTGCACGTGCACGTCGATGGCGATGGGGTCCGTAATCGGGTCCATACTGTCGGTCCTCCTTGGGTTTGATCGAATGCCGGCGGCAGCACGGAACTCGCTGCCGAATACGAACGGGCAGGCTTGAAGCCCGACCCTGTTAGCTAGCACGATCCGCGATGGCTGGCCAGCGCTGCCCGCTATTCCTCCCACGGCGCGGCCGACAAGGCTGCCAGCGCCTTGTCGAGTATCCGCCCCATGAACTCGGCGTTGCCGCCCTGGTTCAACTCGTAGCGGACGCCGCTTACGATGGTGACTCCCTGTTCCTGGTCTTCCAGCACGGTGTCAAGCTCCACCTGGAACAGCGCGAAGGGGGTGTCTTCCAGTTGTTCCCGCGTGCGCGTGGCGTTGCCCTTGAGGTAGTAGTTCAAGCCGTGGTCCGTGACCACCAGGGTCAGCGCCCCGGCGCGCACGAGGTTCCTTTCGGTGGTGCTGTTCTTGCCCACGGCCAGATGGATGCGCCCCGGGCTCTTGGCCACCAGTTCGTAGTAGGAGCCCATGGCCGGGTGGCACCAGCCGTTCTCGTCCACCGTGGCCATGATGAACACCTTGCCGGCTTCGACCGATTTGCCGCTCATCAGCGCGAACAGATCGTCCGGCATCTCCTTGCCCACCAGTCGTGACATGAACCCTTCCTCCTCGGTCCGGGCGGCGCCCGGCGCCGCGCCATCCCCGTTCAGCCGCGTCAGCTCGTCGCCGCGCCCTCGCCCAGCGCCAGCTCCTGCCGCTTGCCGAACCCTTGCTGGTTGTCGATGTAGTACAGCCTCTCCGGGGTCACCCGGTAGAACTTCACCTTGAGAAACGCCTTGTGGTAGATGCCGCTCGCCGGGTCCGTAAACAGCTTGATGATACCCGGGTACTTGCGTGCGTACACCGCCAGAGCCTTGCCCTTGGCGATGACCGAATCCACCAGTTCCACGGTGCCCTCGAGCTGGATTCCCTTGATCTCGCGCCAGTCCTTGTAGTCTTCCTGGACGGTCACCGCCACCCGCGGGTTGTCCGCGAGGTTGGTGCAGTGGCGCGAGTCGGGCGCCGAGAAGAAATAGAGCTGGAGGCCGTCGCAGGCATAGAACACCGTGGCGTTCCAGGGCACGCCGTCGCGGCAGGTGCCGAGGGTCATGGTGTTGTGGGTGCGGAGGTATTCCAGCACCTGTTCTTCGAGATCGGCCATGTGTCGAAAGGCTCGGGACAAACGGTTGCGAAACCATTTCCGTTCGTCCTGAGCGTAGCTCCGCGCCAGCGGAGCGAAGTCGAAGGACGGACAACTACTCCTTGTCGCCGGGATAGCGGCTCAGGGACTCCTCGTCCCAGCGGTGGAACATGTCGGTCTCGACGTCGAACTGGTCGAGAATCCGCGCCACGGTCTGGTTGATGACGTCGTCCAGAGTCTTGGGCCGGTGATAGAAGGCGGGCACGGGCGGAAAGATCACCGCGCCCATGCGCGTGAGCTGCGCCATGCTCTCCAGGTGCCCCAGGTGCAGCGGGGTCTCCCGCACCACCAGTACGAGCTTCTTCCGCTCCTTCAGGATGACGTCCGAGGCGCGCACCAGCAGGTCGCCGCCGACGGACATCACGATGCCGCCCATGGACTTCATGGAGCACGGCGCGATGACCATCCCCTCGGTGCGGAACGAGCCGCTGGCGATGCTCGCGCCGATGTTGTTGATGTCGTGCACCATGTCGGCCATGGCTTCCACATCCTTGACCGTGTGCGGCGTCTCCACCTGCAGCGTCATCTTGGCCGCCTTGCTCATGACCAGGTGGGTCTCGATGTCCGGTATCTTGTGCAGCACCTGGAGTATGCGGATTCCGTAGATGGAACCGGTGGCCCCTGACAGGCCTACGATGACACGACGCATGCGGACTTACCTCCTGTAAACGGGCCTACTCGTCGAACACCACCGTCAACTCGTCGCCGTCCCGCACCGAACGGGTCTGCTTCAACGAAACCGCGGCGATGATCTCCAGCTTGTCGGCGGGATAGTCCTTGACCTCGGGCACCACCACCGCGACCTTTTCGCGCGGCCCCGCCGAAGATGCCCAGCCTTCGAGAAAGCCCGTGTAGAGGAAGGCACCGCAGAAACCCGGATCGGGCGACGACAGCACGCTCCTTGCCCCGTTCCGCCGGACCTCCTCCCAGCGCGACAGCGCGTCCCCGCGCGGCCTCAGGTTCAATGTGCCCGGGTAGGGATCGAACCCCATCCGCTCACGGATACCCTCCCGCACCCAGTCGACGCCCAGAAATGCACCGGCGCGTCCCAGGTCCGAGAAAACCACCCCTTTCACCCGGGTGTCGCGGGAACGCGTGGACAGGATACGAACCTCTACTTCCGGGACAGGGACCGGGCCTTGCCGCCGCGCCGGACCTTGATGATCTCGCCCAGGATCCCCAGGGCGATTTCCTCGGGAGTTTCCGTCGCGATGTCGAGGCCGATGGGGGCGTAAACCCGGGAGATGAGCTCTTCGGAGATCTGCTCCTCCTCCTTGAAGCGCTCGAAGCACGCCTTGATGCGCCGCTTGCTGCCGATCATGCCGATGTACTTGGCCGGGCGGTCCAACAGCTCGCGCAGGCACGGCTCGTCGTACTTGTGGCCGCGGGTGATGAGCACGACGTAGGTGGTGGGCGTGATGTCCATGTCCTTCACGGTCTCGGCCATGTCCCCCACCACCACCTCGTCGGCGTCGGGGAACCTCTCGCGGTTGGCGAAGAGTATGCGGTCGTCGACGACCACCACGTGGTAGTCCATGAGCTTGGCGATCTTGACCAGCGGCACGGCGATGTGTCCGGCGCCGACGACGACGAGCTTGGGCGGCGACGGCATCACCTCGAAGAAGACATCCGCCTGGCCGCCCGAGTCGGTCTCCAGCGAAAGCAGTCGGGAGCGCTCCTCGGCCAGCCGCTCGGCGGCTTCGCGCACGATCCTTTGCTCGAGCGCCGGGTCGCTCACCGATCCCAGCACGATGCGCCCGTCGCGCACGAGGCACTTGGCGCCGCTGTCCAACCCGTCGACGCCGTCGGACTCCACCACGGTGATGAGCACCGCGCCGGCGCCCTCGCTCTTGACCTTGATCAGCTCTTCAACCAGTGCGTCCATGCATCCTTTACCTTGTCACGAACCGGGCATTTGGCCGGCACCCGCAACAGGCTTCCTCACGCGCTCTTCTCGTCGCCGTCCTTGTCCTTCCACCAGGGGTCGATGAAGACGTTCATGATGCCGCCGCACACCGCCGGGCTGTCGGACGAAATCTCGTCCAGCAGGTCCACGCGCACGGTGCGGGGCTTGCGCGTGCGCACCACCTCGATGGCCTCGCGGCGCACGTCCGCCTCGCCGCAGCCGCCGCCGATGGTGCCGAGGATCTCGCCCCAGGCCGTCACCACCATCTTGGCGCCGACCTCCCGCGGGGTCGAGCCCTTGGTGGAAACGATGGTCGCCACCGCCACCGTCTCGCCCTTGTCGAGGAATTCCTTGACGTCGTCGTAGATGTTCTCCATCGATGCCTCCCGGATGGCGTCCTTGGACTTCGCTCCGCTACGCCACCAGCCTGCGCATGGTGTGGCCGAGATGGACCAAGCTGTTGGCGTTGTGCGCCGACAGGAACAGGTCCAGGTACGGCAGCGCCGCCTGCATGCCCTTGCACAAGGGCTCGTAGTTCTCGCTCGCCAGCAGCGGATTGAGCCAGATCATCTTGCCGCAACGCCGCTTGAGGGCCTGCATCTGCCGTTCCAGCACGCCCACGTCGCCCCGGTCCCAGCCGTCGCTGATGATCACCACCACGGTGCGGTGGGTCACCATGCTCACCGCGAAGTCGCGGTTGAAGATCTCCAGCGAGCGGCCGATGTTGGTGCCGCCGGACCAGCCCAGCACGCTCTTGGAGATCTTCTCCAGGGCGTTGCCGATGTTCTTGGTGCGGATCAGGTGGGTGATGCGGCTCAGGGTGGTGCTGAAGACGAAAGTCTCCACGCCCCACAGCTCGTTCTGCAGGCCGTACATGAACTGGATCAGGAAGCGGCTGTAGCAGTCCATGGAGCCGCTCACGTCGCACAGCAGCACCACCCGGGTCTTCTTGATGCGCCGCTTGCGCGCCACCAGCTCCACCAGCTCGCCGCCGTACTTGATGTTGCGGCGCATGGTGCCGCGCGGGTCGATCTCCGTGCCCCGGCGCGCGCGCTTCTTGCGCCGGCTCACCTGGGTAGCGATCTTCGAGGCGATGAGCAGGATCGCCTGGGTCACGGCCCGGCTCTCCTCGATGCCCATCTCGCTGAAGTCCTTCTCGTTCAACAGCTCGTTGGGGCTGTAGGTGGGCACCAACAGCGGGTCCGCGTCCGGATCGCCCTCTTCGGCCGCGCCCTCCTGCTCGGCGACGGTCTCCTCCGTCGTGCCGCTGCTGTCGTCCGAGGGGTCCAGCGAATCGTCGGGGCTCTGGGCCGGCACCTCCATGGTCTCCATGGCAGGTTCGATCTCCATGTCGCCCTGCCAGAAGGCCTCGAACACCTGGTCGAAGAGCGCAATGTCCTCGTGGTCGTGGAGCAGGTTGGCCGCCAGCGTCCGGTGGAAGTCCGGCCGGCTCTGGATGTCGATGAGCGGCAGCGAGCGGTTGGCGTCGATGACCTGGCTCAGCCCGAGCCGGAAGCCCAGGTCCTTGAGCACCCGGCCGAACACGAGCATGTTGGCCAGGGTGCCCTGCCCGCGCAGGCGCTTGTAGCGCTCCACCGCGCGGATGATCTCTTCCTCGTTCACTTCTCTTGCCATGATGAGGTCCGGGCGGGCAGCCGCGTTACTGGGGGCCCCCGCCCACCACGGTGGCCGGCTCCTTCAGGATGCGGTCCATGTCGAGCTTGTCGCCGGACAGCTCTTCCTCCAGGTGGTGCAGGTCCTCGCGGTACTTGAACACGCAGCCCACGGTCTCCTTCACGATCTCCGGGTCCAGCTCGCCGCGGTTGAGCAGCAGCAGCGCCGACGCCCAGTCCAGGGTCTCGGCCACCCCCGGCCGCTTGTAGAAGTTCATCTGCCGGACCTGCTGCATGAACGCGCAGATCTGCTCGGCCATGAGCTGCTGGATCTCCGGATGCTTGGTCGTGATGATCTCGTACTCCTTCTCGAACGTGGGGTACTCGATCCAGTGGTACAGGCAGCGGCGCTTGAGCGCGTCGTGGATCTCGCGGGTGCGGTTGGAGGTGAGGAAGACGTAAGGCCGCTTCTGCGCCTGGATGGTGCCCACCTCCGGAATGCTGATCTGGAAGTCCGACAGCACTTCCAGGAGAAACGCCTCGAACTCCATGTCGGCGCGGTCGATCTCGTCGATGAGCAGCACCGGGGGCTCGGCGCCGTCGGTGCGGATGGCGTCCAGCAGCGGCCGGCTGATGAGGTATTCCTCGGAGAAGATCTCGGTCTCCACCGACTCGCGGTCCCGGGAGCCGATCTCCTCCAGCTTGATGCGCAGCATCTGCTTGGGATAGTTCCACTCGTAGAGCGCGGTGTTCGAGTCCAGCCCCTCGTAGCACTGGAGACGGATGAGCCGGGTCTGGAGAACGTCCGCTAGCACCTTGGCGATCTCGGTCTTGCCCACGCCCGCCTCCCCTTCCAGCAGGATCGGCTTGCCCAGGCGCACCGACAGATAGACCACGGTGGCAAGGCTCCGGTCGCAGATGTACTTGCGCTCCCGCAACGAGTCCCGAATCGAATCGACGGTGATGCTGTCCAGATCCATGCGTATCCCTTCTTTGCGGACGGCCCAGTGAGTTTGTGAGTGCGTGTCTGCAGGTGGCGGCGGCCGCAAGGGTCGCGCGCGGTGGACTACTTGTTCTCGGCGAGCTGCCGTTTCCATCCCAGGGTGCGCGCCTTGGCGCCGACGGCTTCGGCCTCGTCGATCATCCCCTTGCGCTGGTAGAAGATGGAAAGGCTCGTGTGCGCCAACTCATCGTCGGGACACGCCTCCACCAGACGCTTGCCCACCTCGATGGCCTCGTCGAGGCGCTCCGTGTTGGCGTACACCATGGCCAGGGCGTGCAGCGCGTCGCCGTAGCCGGGGTCCTCTGCCAGCGCCTCCTTGTAGGACGCGATGGCCTCGTCCACCCGATCATCGGCGTACGCTTCCATGCCCTGGATGTAAAGGTCCTCTTTCGTCATGGCCTCCACCCGACGGAATTACTGTGTATTACGAAATCGTGATATTCTCAACCGGACGGGGACCGGTCTCACTCAAGCCCGCCGCCGGAACGGATCCCGCGTCGTGAGTTCCGGGAACAACGCAAAATCCCGATCTCGCGTCAGCAACGCCTCGACGCCGTGGGCAAGACAAATGGCGGCGATCCGTGCATCGTGAACGATGGCGCCCCGCACCCGAGGCCGCTGGGCCAGGCCGCCCAGGATATCGAGGAAGTCGTCGGTTTCTCCGATCAGGCTGTTAGAGGGCGACGCCGTCCAGGCTTCAAGTTGCCGCCAGGCACGCGCGGGCGGGGTAGCCGCGTCCTTCCAGATCCGGGGGTTCGTCACGACACTGAAGAACTCGTAGCAGCACGGCCAGGGAATAGCCCACGCGCGATCCCCTTCCGCCAGATCACGCACCAAGGCCAATGCGGCTTCGTGCAGGTCCGATTCCCGACGATGTGCGTAGACGAGCACGTTGGTGTCGATTAGATATATCAACGAACCCCATTCCCGCGACCTACACGCGCTAAAGTACGCAGTGAGACAATAAACTGTTGTATTTCAGGTATTTGTTTCCGCATCCTCTCGCCTTTCAGGCCTTGCATCGCCGCCTCCGGTGCGCTTAAATACACCCTAATTTTAACTCACTCGCTTTCGACTCGCTTACGGCTTGCGGTGTCTCCAAACCCCGTAGGCCGTTTTCGTTCGTTCAGCGGGTGATGACGGACGCAGAGGGGAGACGGAGGAGCAT
>JAPPNE010000130.1 GCA_028818775.1 Deltaproteobacteria bacterium
TGGAAATGAACACCGGAAAGAACGAGATCAGAAAGGCGACGAGCACCTTCGGCGCAAGCCCGAAGCCGAGCCAGACCACGAACAGGGGAGCTACGGCGATCTTGGAGACCGTCTGCGAGAAAAGGAACAGCGGCATCAGGGCCTTGTCGAGGGTGGACGACCACACCACCATGATGGCGAACAGGCCGCCCAGCACGATGCTGCAGGTGTATCCCAGGAGGACCTCGTACCCGGTGACCAGACTGTGGTCGTAGAGCGTGGCCGCGTAGTCGACGAGGCTGAGAAGGATCTCCGAGGGGCCAGGCAGGATATAGTTGGGGATGCCGCTGATCCGGACGTAGGCTTCCCAGGTTGCCAGGAAGACGCTGATGGCCGCCACCGGATACATCAGGTCGCGGTAGATCTCGGGGATCCCTCGTGAGCGCGCCATGGCCTCCCTTTCACCGATGGCAAGGGCGGAGTCATCTGCGGCATCGCCCCATGCGGATGCCGGGACTCGTGGGCCAGACACTACTGCATTTGCGACGCGGTGTTCAAGGGAAGCGCGGTCGGGCCGGATGGCGCATCGGCGGCAATTGCTGTAGGGTACGGCGAGTATGGCCGCCCAGCAGCGCAACCGCCTCAACGTCTTCATCCTCGCCACCTGCCAGATGCTGTTCGGGGCCACCCGGACGCTGCTGATCGCCACCGCCCCGCTCATCGCCTACGGCATCGTCGAGAACAAGGGCTTGGCGACATTGCCGGCCGCGCTGGTGATCGTGGGCACGGCCCTGGCCACCATGCCGGCCTCCATGCTCATGCGCGCCACGGGCCGGCGCCTCGGGTTCATGATCGGCGCCTGCTTCGGCGCCCTCGGGGGCGGCATCGTCATCATCGGCATCGTGCGCGCCGACTTCTGGCTGCTGTGCCTCGGGACCTTCACCTACGGCTTTTTCGCCGCGTTCGGTCAATACTACCGTTTCGCCGCGGCCGACACCGCTCCCCCGGAGTTCCGGAGCAAGGCCATCTCGTTGGTGCTCACCGGCGGCGTGATCGCGGCCGTGGTGGGCACGTCCCTGGCCATGGCGGGCCAGTTCATGATCCCGTCGGACGAGTTCTTCGGCTCGTACCTGTTCCTGATCGCGCTGACGCTAATGACCGTCCTGGTGCTGCTCTTCCTGGACATCCCCAACCTCACGCCGAGCGAGCGCTCCGCGCAGCAGCGTCCGCTGGCCGCCATCATGAAACAGCCCATCTTCGTCGCGTCGACCCTGGCGGCCACCATGGGGCAGGGGGCCATGAACCTGCTGATGACCGCCACGCCCATCGCCATGACCCAGGCCGGTCACCCGTTCACCGCTACCGCGCTGGTGATCCAGTGGCATAGCATCGGGATGTTCGCGCCGGGCTTCGTCACCGGCTCCCTGATCAAGCGTTTCGGCGAGGTGCGGATCATTTTGACGGGAGTCGTGCTCCAGGTCATCTGCGTCGTGATCGGGCTCGCCGGCACCGGGGTGGTCGAGTTCTGGTTCGGCATGCTGTTCCTGGGAGTCGGCTGGAACTTCGCCTTCACCGGAGGAACGTCGCTCCTGACCACGTCCTACACCCCGGCCGAGCGCAACAAGACGCAGGGGGCCATGAGCTTCATCAACTACACGTTCGTGGCCCTGGTGTCGTTGTTGTCCGGCGCCCTGGTGCACTTCCTGGGCTGGCAGTGGGTGAATCTCAGCAGCATCCCCTTGCTGGCGGTGGCCGGCGTCGCCACGCTCTGGTTCGCCGCCACGCAGCGCAGGCCCGTGGAGGCTCCGGCCTGACGCGCCCCAACTCCGCGGACCCTACAGAACCGCTATCACTTCTATCTGGAACAGCACGCCCCCGCGGACCGGGGACTTGATGGCATGCCGGGCGGGACGGTCGTGCTCGTCGGGGAACATCTCGAGCCACGCCTTGTTGATGGAGTCGCGGTACTCTTCCTCTTTCAAGTAGACCGTCATGCGCACGATGTCGTCAGGACTGCCGCCCGCCAGCTCCATGAACTTGCGGATGTTGTCGAACAACACCTGGGCCTGCCGGTCCGGGTCCGCGGGCAGTTCGCCGGTGGCGCCGTCCCGACCCGAGATGCCGGAGGAATAGACCACGTTGCCGACCTTCGCTCCCATGGGGATTGGAGCGTTGTGGGGCACGCCGGGAAGCTCGATGCTCACTCGCTTGGACATGGAATAGGTCCTTTCATGTGCTCTGTCAGACGCCGCTCATCCGGTGGCGGGTGACGGGACGGTCGACGCTCTCGCCGTGACGACGAACAGGACCGCGGCGATTCCCATCACCACCAGCGTGCTGAGCCCCAGGGACCAGTTGATTCCGACATAGGCGCCGGCAAAGCCCACGGTCACGCCGCTGAAGGTGCGCAGCCCCTGGGCGGCCATGTTGTAGAGCCCGATCAGGCGGCCGCGCAGGTTCGCCGGCGCCTCGAGCTGCACGAGCGTCTGCGCCATGGACAGGAACGCGAGGTTGAGGATGCCGGCGAGGAACAGGAAGAGCAGCGACAGCACGTAATGCGTGGAGACGGCGAAGGCGGTCATGGCGCAACACCACAGCATGGTCAGGATGATGGCCGTGGAGGCGCGCGCCCTGAACAGGCCGCGTATCTCCAGCAACAATCCTCCGGTCACGGCCCCCGCGCCATTGGCGGCGAACAACGCGGCGTAGCCGAGGCTCAAGTCCTCCGCCCCGAGCGACAGGGCGAAGGCGGGCATCAGTGCCTGGAACGCGTTGCCGACGAAGAAGGCGTAGAAACCCACCAGCAGGATCATGCCCAGGAGGACCCGGTTGCCGGAAGCGCCCCACAGCGCCGAAAGTGCGTCCGCCCAGGTCCCTTTCGTGGCCTGCCGCCCGGAGCCGTGGCCGGTATAGGGGACCAGCCGGCACCAGACCACCAGCGGCAGGTAGATCAATGTGTTGACCAGAAGCGCCAGCGTAGGTTTGAACAGCCACAGGATACCGCCGCCCACGGCGGGGCCGAACAGGATGCCCAACTGCCGTCCCGTCGCCAGCAGCCGGATGGCGCTCTGGAGGGTCTCCGGCCCTACCACGTCGTAGATCATGAGCTGGCGCGCCGGGTTCCACAGTGCGCCCGCCATTCCGTGCAGGGTCAGCAGGACCACCGAATGCCACATCTCCAGGCGGCCGGTGTAGAACAGCAACGCCCAGGCGAGGCTCACGGAGATGAACAGGATCTGGGCCCACTCGATGATCCGCCGGCAATCGATGCGGTCCGCCAGCGCGCCGAAGTACCACGACAGGAACAGGGCGGGCATCCAGTGGCTGATGACGGCGAAGCCCTGCAGGGCCTCGGACCGGAACATCTGGTAGAGAATGCCGTAGCTGATGACGTGCTCGATGTTGTCCGCCATCATGGACAGCATGTTGCCGACAAAGAACAGGGCGAAGTCACGGTTCCGGAGCGCGGCGAACGCGGGCGGGGCCTGAGCGGCAGCAGGTGCGGGTGTGCTCATGGACTGTGGAAGTGGTCGGACTCAGGTGCGATGCATTCCACTGTAGACAGGTTGTCGGCATTTTGACAACTAGCCGCAGGAGCATCGTAAGGGCATGTTTCCCGCCGAAAAAAAGCGGGCAGCCGCAAGGGCTGCCCGCTCCTCATTCAGGGAAGATGGCCGTCCTACCGGCGGCCGCGGCCCTTTTTGCCCCCGCCACCGCGCAGCATGCGTTTCAGCATGCCCTCCGCCTTCGCGATCTGCTCGGGTGTCAGGATCTCCCGTACGCCCAGCACTGCGTCGGCGCGCGCCTGCAGCAGGTCTCCCCGGATCTTGGCGATGGCGTCCACCTTGGCGCCGACCTCGGCCTTGTCCACGGTCTCGCCCGAGACCATCTGGCGCAGATCGATGCCGGCGATGCGGGCGTCGGCGCGGAGAGCGATCCTCTTCTTGCGCGCCTCGGTGAGCACGTCCTTGATCTTCTCGACCTGCACGTCGGTGAGCTCCAGCCGCTCCTGCATGCGTCCCATCATGCGCGCCTCGCCGCCGCGTCCGCGGCGCCCCTCATGGCCGCGCCTTCCTTCGCGTCCGCGCCAGTGCCGCCGGCCGCGCTCCTCGCCGCCGTCGGCGCGGGCGACGCGTGGGCCGTCGCCCCTGCGTCCTTCGCCCCCGCGCCCTTCGCCTTGCTGGCTCCAGGCGATGCCTCCGGAAAGGCCCACCAGGAGCACGGGTACCATCAGAAATGCGGTGCGCTTGCGATTCTTCATTGATATTCTCCTTGTTGGGTGGTTGGCTCGATCCGGATCGCGATGTCAAGGATTAGACGCGTGGGGGTTCCGGTTCAGCCGCGGCGGCGCGAGGGACGCGAGGCGGGTGCTACTCCCCCCTGCGCCGCGAATCGAGGCGCGACATCCACCGCTCGCGCTTTTTCGCGCGCCGTTCCCGGAAGTCGTCGGTCAGGTCTTGCAGTCTGCGCGCCTGGCTCTCGTCGAGGGACGGTACGATCTTTGTGTGAAACTCCATGATGATGCGGTTGGCTTCCTCGTGGGAGCGGATCCGCGATTGGTACAGGTCCCGGCGGGCCTGGCTCAACAGCGGACCGATCTCCGCCATCTGCCGTTCCGACAGGTCGAGCTTACGCTGGAGCATGCGCAGGTACCGGCTGCTCGAGGCTTGCTTCTTGCCGCTCCAGTGTTTCCCGGCTTCCCTGTGGTGACGCCACGAATCGCCCCACAGTTCTCTTACGGGAAAGACGTTTCCGATGACGGCGCCGCCCATGAGTCCGAGCAGGAACACCCCCACCACGGCGATCAAGGCTTTTCTTTTCATGGATTCCGAGCTCCTACCCAAGCGATCAGGACCGCGTCGGGTTCGTCGGCCGACACGGCGTCCTGGCCCGATACGCCTTCCAGCATGGTGACGGTGGCGGGCGCCTGCGCCGGGGGCTGCGTCAGCATGCCGCGCCAAAGGCCGATGCCGCCGAGCAGCACCACCACCAGCGCAAAGGCCGGGGCGAGCCGGCGGCTGAACAGCAGGACGGCGTCGCTCCATGACGCGCGCCGGCTTTCCTCCTCACGGATTCGGGCGAGGACCCCCGGCCACGCGGGACGCTGGGGGGCCGGCGCCGGCGCGGCGGAGAAGAAACGCCGCCAGAGCCGTTCCTCCTCCAGGGCCGCGCGGCAGGCGGCACATGAACCGATGTGTGCCGCGTGTGCTTCGTGGAGGTCCTCCGTCAGCTTGGCGCCGGCGGATTCCAGCCACCGCGTGAAATCATCACAGGTCACGAATCACCTCCCTGGCCTGCTTGATCCTGGCCATCGTACCGGCCGCCGAACAGTTCCGCGACATGGGGCGCGAGCATCTGCCGCAGGCGCGCGCGTCCCCGGGCGTGGCGCGATTTGACCGTGCCCAGGGAACAATTCAGGATACGGGCGACTTCCTGGTACGAATTTCCTTCCATGTCCTTCAGCGTCACGACGACGCGCAGCCGGTCGGGGAGGCGGGCCACCGTCCGGGCCACCACGCCGCTGACCGCAGCCTCGCGGGCTTCGTCCGCCTCGCCGTCCTCGTGCTCGTCGGTGGCGAGCCGGTCGCGCAGACCTTCGACGGCGTCCTCGGACGGTTCCGTGTCCAGGGACACCTTGCCCGATTGCCGTTTGAGCTCGTCGCGGGCGCGGTTGATGGCGATGCGCGTGATCCAGGTACCGAAGGCCGCGTCTTCCCGGAACTTGGCCAGCGAGAAGAACGCCTTGACGAACACTTCCTGCACGACATCGTCCACGTCGCCGTGGTCCGGTCCCAGGAGCCGGCCGACAAGCCGGTGGACGCGCGCCTGGTGGCGCTCGACCAGAAGCCGGTAGGCGTCCGCGTCGCCGCCCCGGATCCGTCGCACCACGTCCCGTTCCGTATCCTCCAACGTCAGGCGATACGGTAGCGTATCCGTCATCCTCAAACCGTTACCTCACGCAACCGCACAGGACAGTTGACCTCTTCATTTAGACGGGGAGGGGTTCCCCGCGGCCGCCCGCAAAGCCGCGCGGCCGTTGGCGAGGTCACGCGATGACGCGCACGGGACCCCGCGGTCCACGCTCTCGTCGTCGAGCGTAGAGGCCGAAGTTGAGGCGTGGGGGCATTCCCTGCCGTTGTCGCGCGCGCCCGTCGAATCAGCCCGTGGCACCGGCCGTGGACACCCGCCGCAAAAACGGCCGGGCCAGACCGGCGCCGGCCAGGACCAGACCGAGTATGTCGGTCATGGTGCCGGGGGCGATGAGCATGATGGCGGCCGCGAACACCACGATCCGCTCGACCGCCTCGGCCCGGTCCTTGAAGTCTCCCACCAGTGCATATGCGTTGAGTATCACCCCCGCGGCCGCCGTGGCCGTGGTCAGGATGATGTCGACGGGGTTGCCTCGCATCAGCATCGGCGTGCCGAAGACGAAGGCGTAGGGCAGGATGTACACCGGCAGCGAGATCAGGCCGGCGAACAGGCTGGTGCGCCAGAAGTCACTGCCCGCAACGGTCGCGCCGGCGTAGGCGGCCAATGCCACGGGGGGCGTCACCATGGAGAGCATGCCGGAGAAGAAGATGAAAAGGTGGGCCGCCATGGGCCACACGCCGACCTTGATGAGCACGGGAGCCACCATCAGCGCGAGAATGATGTAGGCGATGCTGGTGGGCAGTCCCATGCCCAGGATCATGGAGGCGAACATGGTGAGCAGCAGGATGATGGTGAGATCGCCACCCGCCATGCCGATCACAAGGCCCGAGAAGCGCGTGGCGAGGCCGGTCATCAGGATCGTGCCCATGATGATACCGACGCAGGCCACGGCGGTGCCGAGGGTCACGAAATCCCTGCCGGTGCCCTCGAATACGTCAATGCCCTTCTTCACGGCGTTCCAGGCTCCGGCCGGGGCGGACGAGACGAAGCCGCGACGGTCCTGGACGAACATGGAGATGGCGGCGATGCCCACCCCCAGCACCGCGATGACCGCCATGGCCCTCAACACCGCCTGGACCGGGGACCACCGCAACAGCAGCAGCACGATGAGCAGGCCGATGCCGGCAATGAACGTCAGCCCCTGGGGCTCGCGCACGACCTCCCTGATGCTGGTCAGCTCGCTCTTCGGCAAGCCCGTGAGCCCGGAGCGCAACGCGTAGAAGTAGACGCCCGCCAGGACGCCGATGAAGTACAGCACCGCCGGAATCAACGCGGCCTTGACGATCTGGAGATAGTCGACCGCCAGGAACTGCATCATCAGGAATGCCGCCGCCCCCATGACCGGCGGCATGAACTGCCCGCCGGTGGATGCCGCCGCCTCCACCGCCCCGGCTACGTGGGGCTGGAAACCCACGCGCTTCATGAGCGGAATCGTGATGGAGCCCGTCACCATGACGTTGGCCACCGCGCTGCCGCTCACCGATCCCATCATGCCGCTCGACACCACTGCCATCATCGCGGGCCCGCCGCGGTATCTTCCCACCAGTGAGCGGGTGAACTCCATGATGAACGCCAGCGCGCCGGTGGCTTCCAGCAGCTTGCCGAACATGACGAACAGGAAAACGAACTTGAAGGTGATGTAGGTGGCGACGCCGAAGACGCCGTTGCCGGACAGGTAGACGGTGGTGACGATGCGGTCTAGGTCGAAGCCGCCGTGTCCCCCCACCCAGCGCGGCAGGTGCTGGCCGTAGAAGCAGTAGACCAGGAACACCAGCGCCGTGACCACCAGTGCCATGCCCACGATGCGCCGGGTGGCCTCGAGCACCACGATGACGCAGATCACCCCCAGCACCAAGTCGGTCTGGGTGACCAGTCCCGACTTGAAGGCGATCTCCTCGTGCTCGATGAACACGTAGCCGAAGGTCGCCAGACTGAGAGCCAGCCAGAAGAGGTCCAGCGCCACCTGGGCGGGGCGCTCGCGTTCCGTCGCCTGGGTGAGGAATACCAGAGCGAACAGGACGAGCAGGAACAGGCTCCGTTCCTGCAGGGGCGGCAACGGACTGAACGCGTTCCATATGGCGTACGCCGACAGTCCGATGGCCAGCAACCGGGTGATGATCCGACCTATGGCTTGCAGAGCCCTGCCTCCCTTCAGTAGCGCACCGCGCCCGGATGATAGAGCACGTCGATGTCCTTGGTCGGCACCGCGGGATTGGCCTGAGCGACCGCGGAAGGTCGCGTCCGGTCTCGGTTCCTTGAACGGCGGCAATGGACCGGCGCACCCTGACGGCGGGCGCGGCCGGTCCGATTGCCGTGAATCACGTGGCGATGCGGTTTATGATTTCGGCCAGAGGCCGGCTTCCTTCCAGTACCGGATGGCTCCCGGATGGTAGGGCACTCCGATCTGGGTGGTCAGCACCGACGGATTGATCTCGGCGTACTTGAAGTAGCGCACGTCGTCAGCCAGCGCCTTCAGATTCTGATGGATCAGCTTGATCACTTGGTAGACCAGCTCCTCGTCGGCGTCCGCGCGGACGGTGAGGAGGGGCCCGCCGATATCAAAGGTCTCGACGGCCTTCTCGAACGTGGGAGTGCTCGCCGGAATGGTTTGCCGCGTCATGTACGGGAACTGCTTGACCATCTTGTCCACCGCCTGAGGCTCCGGCGGCAGGTACCGGGCGCCCTTCTCGGCGTGCAGGCGCAGCGCCGCGGGGATCGGGCTCAGCCCGGAGACCATGGTGGGCATGGCCACGATGATGCCGTCGCCGAGTTGTGTGTAAAGGTCGCTCATGCCCGCGTAAACGGGAGTGAAATCCTTCTTGTAGGTCAGGCCGTGGGCCTTCATCAACGGCACCATGAAAGCGTCCCACGTCCGTCCGGTGCCCACGCCCACGCGCTTCCCCTTGAGGTCGGCGAAGGAGTTGATGGGACTGCCGGGCAGGGTGTGAAGCGTGAAGGCGTTGGGATAGAGGCCCATGGCCAGGGCCAGGGGATGTTTCTTCTTGAAGGTCAGGACCCCGTGGTATGCCGGGTACGAGTTGTTGGACGCGATCACGCCCATGAAGATCTGCTTGCGGTCGATGAGGCGCACGTTCTCGCGGGAGCCTTCGGTGACCGCCGCTGTCACGGGGATCTTCAGTTCCTTCTCCAGCAGCTTGGCGACGCCGCCCGCCACCACGTAGAACGCTCCGCCGATGCTGGCGCCGCCGATCTCCATGCTGGCGGGCATCTTCTGAGCGCTTGCCGGTCCGGCCGCCCACGCCATGGCCGTCACCGCAACCGCGACCAGCAATCCCTTGAATCTCGGACTTCTCATGAAATACCTCCCTGGGTTGATTGTGACACGGCCGGGCAACGCCCGGTGAGCACCAGGCCGCCGCCCGACGAATTCGCGTAAAATAGGATGGATCAATGTGGCAGTCAACCTAAAAGAACCGCATGCGCGGGAAAGCGACCAGCCGGTGGACTCGTACACGCGAGCATGCACAAGGGGGGCTTGCGTGACATGGTTCAGAACGGCCCGCCGCGATACCCCAGCACGATGATCTCGGTCTTGCGCGGGAGCGCCGCCTTGCTGATGGCCAGGGTGCCTTCCGGCACGGTGCGCGTGGGGAAGCCTTCGGTGAAGATGCGTACGCGCTCGAGGTCGTCGCGGTAGTGCATGGGGATGGCGATTTTCGGCTTAAGCTGTTCGACCACGCCACGGGCGGTCCAGGGTCCCATGGTGGTGCGCCCGCCGATGGGCACCAGCGCCACGTCCACCTTGCCGAACTGCTTCAGTTGCTTGGCCGTGAGCCGGTGGGCCAGGTCTCCCAGGTGCGCGACGCACAGCCGTCCGAGATCGTAGGCGAAGGCCGCTCCCTTGAAGAGGTCGCCGTCGGGACGGCTGACGTAGATGGGGATGCTGTAGATCAGCACGTCCTTCACCGTGGTGCGGATCTGGTTCCACTCGTACGCGTACGCGGTTTCCCGGAGGCCCCGGAGGAGTTGAGGACGGCCGCGCACGATAGGGAACCAGTTGTGGTTCTGGTGCTCCCGGCCGATGGTGACGGCGTCCGCGGACACATCGGGCGTGGGGTACCATCCCGGCGCCAGGGGATCCATGACGATGCTCGTGCCCAGGCTGGTGACGAGCTGGAAGAAGCTGTGGCCGAAGTAGTTCAGGGTGGCGTCGGGAGCCGCCGCGTAGGCCGGCCGGAAGAGGCGGCTGGCGAAGCTCTCTTCCTTGCAGGCGGCGAACAGCGCGCCGTGGCAGAATACGAGGACAAGGGTGACCGTGATCGTGATACGGCGCGCTCCGCGCATCTTCCCACCTCTCCGGGCAAGGTTTGCAACCGCGCTCATCTTCGCCCAATGCTTTCCGTTTGACAAGCTGACGCCCCGTGCCCTAGAAGGGCGTTAAGCGAATGCAAGGCGGGCGCCCGCCCGTGCGTGCGCAAGCTTCCACAGGAGTCAAACCCGAGAGGAGGACATCCTTATGAAGGCACTACACTTGACCGTCGCGATTCTCTTCCTGACCGTGTCCGCGGCGTGGGGCCAGAGTGACACTATCAAGAAGCTGGCCAACTACACGGGATCGGACTACCACAAGATGCTGGAGGAGGGCGCCAAGAAGGAAGGCAAGGTGGTCTGGTACACGTCGCTGAGCGGCAAGTCCTACAAGACCATCCAGGCGGAGTTCGCCAAGAAATACCCGGACGTCAAGATCGAGGTCTATCGGGCGGGCAGCAAGGACATCGCGGCCAAGATCCTCGCCGAGCACAAGGCCGGCAAGTACCTCGTGGACGCCATCGAGAGCACCCCGGGTATCCTGCAGTTGCTGCGCGAGCGGAACATTATCATGCCCTACAGCAGCCCGGAGCACAAAAGGTGGCCGGCCGAGCACCAGACCAAGGCCAAGAGCGGCGGGGCATGGTGGGTGACGGACCGCGAGTCCTTCATCGGTCTCGGATACAACACCGACAAGATGCCCAAGGAAAAGGCTCCCAAGAGCTTCGACGACCTGCTGGATCCGTCTCTCAAGGGCAAGATCGTCATGAGCGTTCAAAGCACCGGCGACCGGATGCTGTCGAGCATGATCAACGTCAAGGGCGAGGAATACGTCGACAAGCTCAAGAAGCAGCAGATCAAGCTGGTGAAGATCTCGGGTACGGCTACCCGCGACCTGGTCATCTCCGGCGAGTTCGTGGTCTCGCCGTCGATATTCCGTAATCACGCGCTCGTGAAGATCGCCGAGGGTGCGCCAATCGGATGGAACGCCCTGGACGAAGTCCCGACTAACGCCGGCGGCTCCGCGATATTCGCGAATTCGCCGCACCCCCATGCCGCGCTGCTGCTCACCAACTTCGTGCTGATCGAAGGACAGCAGATCCTGCAGAAGTTCCACTACGGCATGGCGTGGCTGGACTATCCGTTCAAGCGGGTGTATCCCGAGCGGGGAATGACCTCGAAGGCGTACAACAAGATATCCAAGAAACTCAACAAGCAGTTGCGTTCCATCGGCCGCCGCTGATGGACTTCACGGGCGACCTTCTCTTGCGCCCCGTGCGGATGATCGTGGTGCCCGGGGGCTGGGTGCGACCCCGGCCCCGGGTACCCGGTGACTGCACGCGACCGGTGCGCCCGGGACCGGCCGTCACCAGGAATCGCTACCGTTGAGCAAAGACGAAGCAGCGCTCAAGGAGACCGGTTTGACCGGGGGCGGAGCCCGGGCATTCCTCGACGTCTTCCGTCCCAGCCGGCAGGGCCGTGACTTCCCGTTGTGGCTGTTCATACCCTGCGCTCTCGCGCTTCTGTATCTCGTCATTCCGCCCCTTGTCTTCATCATCTATTCGAGTTTCGTTCCTTCCGAAGACTCTGACATCGTCGGCCTGACGATTCAGAATTACTTCGATATCTTCGAGGGCATGGAGGAGTTCCAGATCCTGATCTGGAACTCCGTCGTGTTCTCGGTGGGCAGCGCCGCATGGGCACTGGTCTTCGGTACTGCCATGGCTTGGCTGGCTGAGCGCAGCAACGCGCCGTTCCGCGCGGTTGCCTACTTGGCGGCGTTCGTGTCGTTCGCCGTCCCGGGGCTGGTCAAGGTCATCGGCTGGATCCTGCTGCTGGGGCCGGAGGCGGGCTTCATCAACATGGCCGTGAAGTCCGTCACCGGCATCATGCCCATCTTCGACATTTTCTCCATGAGCGGCATGATCCTCGTGGAAGGCTTCCTCTGGACCCCCATCGTGTTCCTGCTCATGGCGACGCCCTTCCGGTCCATGGACCCGTCCCTTGAGGAAGCCGCGGTGGTGGCCGGCAGCAGCGACTGGCAGGTGTTCTGGAAGGTGACCCTGCCCATGGCCATGCCCAGCCTCCTCTCGGTGCTGATCCTCACCTTCATCCGCAGCATGGAAGCCTTCGAGATTCCCGCACTGGTAGGTCTTCCCGCGGGCATCGAGGTCATGACCACCCAGATCTACCTCCAGTTGATCGAGGGGTTCGTGCCCGAGTACGGCTACGCCAGCGCCTATTCCGTGCTGCTCATCGCCCTGGTAGCCCTGTGCCTGGTCCCCTACTATCGCGTCACCCAGCACGCGCACCGGTTCACGACCATCACCGGCAAGGGGTTTCAACCCCGGCGCAAGGACCTGGGACGGTGGCGCTGGCTGGGTGGTCTGGCGCTTCTGGGTTTGCCGATGCTCCAGCTTCTCCCCCTTACCGCGCTGATCTGGTCGAGCTTCATGCCCTACCTCGTGGTGCCCTCCTGGGAAGCGCTCTCCATGTTCACCCTGAACAACTACGTGGAAGCGTTCAGCGACGACAAGATCCTGCGCTCCATCACCAACAACGTCACCATCAGCATGGTGTCCGCCACCGCCTGCGTGGGCGTGGCGTTCGTCACCGCCTGGTTGGTGACGCGCACCAACATCAAGATGCGCTGGCACCTGGACCGGTTGACCATGGTGCCGCTGGTGTTCCCGGGCATCGTCATGGGGGTGGCCGTGCTGCAGACCTACCTCGTGGTTCCGATTCCCGTATACGGTACCATCTGGATCCTGGTCATAGCCTTCGCTGCGCGCTATCTGCCCTACGCCATGCGCTTCAGCCATGCGGGACTCATCGGCATCCACAAGGAGTTGGAGGAAAGCGCCACCGCCAGCGGTGCGAGCTGGGGCAACGTGGCCCGGAGGATCATGGTCCCGCTGATGATGCCCGCGCTGTTCGCCGGGTGGATCTATATCTTCCTCATCACCATCCGGGAGCTTTCCGTGGCGCTGCTACTCTACAGCCCCGGTTCCGAGGTGATCTCCGTGGTCATCTGGGAGCTCTGGGACAACGGCCACGTCGGGAGCCTGTCTGCCTTCGCCCTGGGCATCAGTGTCGGCACCGTTGTTCTGGCCAGCCTCTTCTACAAGCTCAGTCGCCGCCACGGCCTGGACGTCCGTTAGAGAAGACAGGAACCCCGAAAAAGAGTTGAACCCTCTGGACTGTCCAAACGAACGCCGTAGGGGCGACCGGCCGGTCGCCCTCTCCCGCGATGATCTCGCCGGCGAATTCTTCTACGGCGCAGGCTCGTAGCCACCGGAATACCGATATGCCGCCAAGAACCAAGCCGCCGTTCCGCGCCGACCATGTGGGCAGCCTCTTGCGCCCTGCCGGGCTCAAGGAGGCCAGGGTGCGCCTCCTTGGGCCGGACACCGCCGAGAGCAACCTGGGTCCCCACGGCAACGAGGAGCTGGCGAAGATCGAGGACGGTTTCATCCACGATGTCATCGCGCTGCAGAAGCGCGTGGGCCTGCGCTCCGCCACGGACGGGGAGTTTCGTCGCCGGAGCTGGTTCAGCGAGCTGATGATGACCTGGGATGGCTTCTCCGCCACCCGCCAGGGCGCCTCCTCGCCCTTCAGTTGGCGCAACGAGGAGAGCCGCCAGCAGGACTTCACCGTGGTGTGGGTGGAGGGGAGGATACGCTGGCGCCCCAGCGCCGTCGTCCGTGCCTTCGAGTTTCTGAACGCCAACACGGACGCAATCGCCAAGGTCACCATCCCGGCGCCCCCGGTGGTCTACTGCTTCGCCGGCGGCGACCCCGGAGTCGTGGGTTCCGCCTACGATGACGTGGATGCCTTCTGGGAGGACTTGGTGGCCGCCTACCGCCAGGAGCTGGCCGCCCTGACGACCGCCGGCGCGCGCTACATCCAGCTCGACGACGTCGCCATCCCGTTCCTGTGCGACCCGACATACGAGGAGGTGTTCCGCTCCTGGGGCTCCGGCCCCCAGGCCGTGCTGGCCGAGTACGCGCGCCGCATCAACCAGTGCCTCGAAGGCCTTCCCGCGGACGTCACAGTCACCATGCACCAGTGCCGCGGCAACCGCGAGGGGCTGTGGGCCGCCGCCGGCGGCTACGACCCCGTGGCCGAGGTGCTGTTCAACGAGATCAACGTCCAGGGCTACTTCCTGGAATACGACACCCCCCGGGCCGGCACCTTCGAGCCCCTGCGCTTCCTCCCCGAAGGCAAGGTCGTCGCCCTCGGCATCGTCTCCACCAAGGGCCCGACCCTCGAATCCGCCGACCACCTCAAGCGCCGCATCGACGCCGCCGCCCGCTACGCCCCCCTCGAACGCCTCGCCCTCGCCCCCCAGTGCGGCTTCGCCAGCTCGGTCAAGGGCAACCCCCTCACCGAAGCCGACGAGGAAGCCAAGCTCGCGCGCATGGTGGAAGTTGCCGCCGAGGTTTGGGGGGACGCCTGAGTGCTATGCGTTAGCCTCCCCGCATCATTCCTCCAACCAACCCCCTAACCGCCGCTTTGTGCTTTCGTATTTCCGAGGTATGCGGAAAAAATCTGCGGATCATGCAACAGGTCGGCCGCGTCGCCCTTCATCGCGATTCTTCCGCCTGCGAGGACGTAACCGCGATCCGCGATTTTCAGGGCCTTTCTCGCATTCTGTTCAACCAGCAGGATCGCCGTGTCCTCCCTTCTCAGCGAATCAATGCATTCGAAAATGGTTGAAACGAGCTTTGGCGCCAGACCAAGCGAAGGTTCATCGAGCATAAGCAGGC
Organism: Deltaproteobacteria bacterium; assembly: GCA_028818775.1. Lineage (NCBI taxonomy): Bacteria > Pseudomonadati > Myxococcota > Myxococcia > Deltaproteobacteria bacterium. The sequence goes on from JAPPNE010000130.1 coordinate 14,949, forward strand.
GCGGGCGTGCAACGAGCGCGCGCCCGATGGCCAGCATTTGTTGCTCGCCGCCGCTGAGCGTACCCCCCGGTTGACGCCGGCGCTCGGCGAGAATGGGGAACAGGCCATAAATGTATTCGATCGCCTCCGCGGCCTGTTGCGGCGACCGCAAGTATCCGCCAAGCAAGAGGTTCTCCTCGACACTCATGGGCGCGAGGATTCCCCGTCCCTCCCTGACGAGGCTGATGCCCCTGGCGACAACCTGATGACTGTGCAGTCCGAATATGGAGCTGCCCTCGAAATCGATGGTGCCGGAACCGGGTGCATGGACGCCTGCCAGCGTCTTCATGAATGTTGTCTTCCCCGCGCCATTCGCTCCAATCAGAGCGACGATTTCCCCGCGCTGAACATCAAGATCCACGCCGCGCAGCACTTCAATGGAGCCATAGCCGCCCCTGAGGGAGCGTACCGAAAGCATCAGTCTTCCTCCTCGCCAAGGTAGGCTTCGATCACCGAGCGGTCCTTCCGGATGATATCGGGGCTCCCCTCGGCAATCAGTTCTCCGAAGTTGAGGACAAAGACGTGCTGGCAGCGGCGCATCACCAGGTCCATGTCGTGCTCTACGAGCAATATGCACGGGCCGCCTCGACGCAGTTCGTCGATCCGATCCCACAATGCGTCGGTCTCGGCCGCGTTCATGCCCGCGGATGGTTCGTCGAGCAGGAGAAGTCGCGGCCTCAGAGCACAGGCGCGGGCGATTTCGAGGCGACGCTGTTCCCCATACGATAGCGCACCGCCCAGGTAGTCCCGTTTGTCCCAGAGATCCATCAGTTCGAGCAATCTCTTCGTCTCTCCGGCCAGCGCGCGCTCCGCCTTGCCTCCGGGCCAGAAGACCGACTGCAGGCCGTATAGCGGCGCACGGCTGTTCTGCGCGACAAGGACATTCTCCAGCACCGTGTTTGCCGTGAACAGTCGGATGTTCTGGTAGGTTCGCGCGATTCCGGCTTGTGCGATCCGGTGCGCGCTGGTGCGGCTGAAATCGCGCCCGAGGAAACGGATCGATCCCGAAGTTGCCGGGTAGGTTCCCGACAGGATGTTCAAGAGGGTTGTCTTGCCGGCGCCGTTGGGTCCGATCAGTCCGAAGACGCCCGATTCCGGCAGCGCCAGCGACACCTCTTCCAGCGCGCGTACCCCGCCGAAGCGCTTCGAGACCCTGTCGACGTCAAGCAACATTGGTTGTTCTACGCATCAGCGGCTTGATGAGATTTCGAAGGAGCTGTCTTGTCAACAGACCACGCGGCCGGATGATCATCAGGAGTATGAGAACCCCGCCGAACAGGCTGAGGCGCCAATTGAGCATGAACCTAAGGATCTCCGGCAACAGTGAGAAAATCGCCGCACCCAGCAGTGCGCCCCAAACGGTTTCCATGCCGCCGAGGATGACGAACAACACGGCCATGGCCGAAAACAGGAACGTGAAATTGCCCGGTTCGATGTAGAGAAGGTAGTGGCCGTACAGTCCGCCGGCGATGCCCGCGATCATGGCGCCCAGACCGAAAGCCAGGACCTTGATCAGCCGCACATTGATGCCGACGCACGCGGCTGCCTCCTCGTCCGCGGCAACCGCGTCGAAAGCCCGGCCAATGCGCGAGCGTTCCAGGAGCCAGATCAGCAGCGTGACGACGGCCACCGCGAATCCGATATGGTGAAGTTCGGCGCCGAACAGGCCGCGCATTCCGTAGGCGCCGCCGGTTGGCTCGAAGTTCACAAAGAAGGCACGTACCATCTCGCCGAACCCCAGCGTGGCCAGCACGAGGAAGAAGCCCTGAAACCTCAGCGCCGGTATTCCGAGGATCACTCCGACGGCGCCGGCAAGCAGGGCTCCCGCCGCTATCGCCGGCAGGAGATCGACGCCGGCAACGGTTGTCAGGTATCCGGCGCAATAGGCGCCGATGGCCATGAACCCGGCATTTCCGAGGGACAGTTGCCCGGTGGCCATAATGACGTAGGCGCTGTAGGCCATGAGGATGTTGATCCCCATGATTGCCAGAACGCCTTCCATGTATACGCTCATGCGCGTATGGCCCTGTCCTGCGGGATCAGCCCGTCCGGTTTCATGATGAGGAAGCCGAAGAACAGCGAAAACACCACGAGATCGCGGTAGGCCGCGCCGAGATAGGCGTCGTTGAGGATTTCAACCACGCCGATCGCTATTCCTCCAAGCATGGCGCCGCGCAAGTTGCCGAGCCCGCCGATCACCATTGCCACCATTCCGATCATCCCCTGCCGGATTCCGATGTGCGGCGTGATTTGCGAGTAGACAGTGGCGGTAAGCACTCCGGCGATCCCGGCCAGCGCACCGGCGGTCAGAAACGTGAAGAAAATGACCTTGCCGGTATTGATACCGAGCGTGCCGGCGATTTCCCGGTCGATCGCCGTGGCCCGCAATGCGCGCCCGATCGCGGTGTGGTGGATCACCACATCGATCACGGCCATCAAGGCGGTTGCAACCAAGAGGATCACGATCTGAACCGAAGACAGGAGCACGCCTCCGAACTCGAGCTGCGTGGTGGCTTCCACGTTCGGAAAGCGCGACGGATCGGAGCCCCAGATCTGCGTGGCCACGTTCTGGAGCATGATGCCGAAGGCGATCGTGCTCAGCATGGGAGCCAGGAAGTGAGAATTGCGCAGGGGATGGAAGCAGAAGCGTTCGATCAGGACGTTGACGATCGCCGCCGCCGCCATTCCGGCGAGAATGGCCACGGCGAACGATGCTCCCGCCGCGGCGCAGGCCAGTCCGGCAAAGGCGCCGAACATGAACACGTCGCCATGGGCGATATTGAGCTTGTTGAACACGCCCAGCACCAAGGTGAGGCCGAGCGCGATCAACGCATACGTGCTGCCCAGCATCAGGCCGTTGACGATCTGCTGCGCGATCATCTCAACGACCCAGTGTCGTGTATCCTCACTACGGCGCTATTTCATCAGTGCCCAGAGGCCACCTCTTATTTCGAAGACATGGACGTTCTTCATGCCGTCGCCGACATCGTTGAAGCCGCTGCTGGCAACGCCGTCGAAGTCCTTGAGGCCCGCCATATAGTCCTTGATCTTCTTCCTGGCATCCGCCAGATCGGACCCTCCGGCTGCTATCGCCTTGGCTTCGATGGCGGCCTTGATCATGAAGACGGCATCATAGGCGTTCACGGCGTAGTAGTCGGGACGCTTGGTGAACTTGCCGGGATACAGCGTGGAGGCCGCCTCGTAGTCGGCGATGAATCGCTTGCTGCCTTCATCGGCAAGCGTGTAGTCCCAGATCGTGCCCGAGACGGTTCCGGCGACGGTGTCGCCGCCCTTTTCCGGGATGTTGCCCTCCATCAGCGGCGCGGTACCGAAGAACGTTTGTGTCATGCCCTGCCGGCGCGCCTCGGTGATGATGTTCAGAGCATCCGGACCCAGGGCGCCGAGGCCCACGGCATCCGGATTCATGGCTTTCAGCTTGGTGACCTGGGCGGTGAACTGGGCGTCGCCGGTTTGAAACGTGACGGGATCGCCCTCGTTCAAGATCTTGATGCCCGCCTTCTTCAACGCCGCCGGCAGCACGGCCGTGCCGATGGCGCGTGAAACCGCGTCCTTGATATCGGTGATGATGGCGACGTTCTTCGGATTGTAACGAGCCTTGAACTTGGCCACGACGGCCGCCGCCACCTTGTCTTCCGTAAGCGTGTTGCGGAACGCGAAGGGCCGGTTTGCCGCCGCAACCCCCGGCTTCGACGAGGCAACGGCGATCTGGACGATGCCGAGTCGGTTGCCCAGCGGGAACGTCGCCTCGGCCACGCCGGAGTAGTGGGGTCCCACGATGGCCAGCACGTTGTCGTCGCCGGCAAGCTTGCGTATGGCGTTGACGGCGTCCTGGGGGTTGCTCCCGGTATCCGCGAAGAACAATTCGATCTTGCTGCCGTTGATTCCCCCGGCGCCGTTGATCGCGTTGACGGCGGCATGGGCGCCGATGGCTTCGCGTTTGCCGGCATCGGCGCCGGTGCCGGTTACGGGAACGGCAAGGCCGATCCTGTACGTGTTGGCTGAAGCCGGAGTGAGACCCAAGGCCAGCCCCAAAAGAGCGGCCCACAACATGGCGAACGCCTTGAGTGCCGATTTCATGGAGTCCTCCTTTGTTTCTTTACGTTTCGAACTGAATGGCCCGTGGGCGGGCGACGGTGTGGGACGAGGAGAAAGCCGTCTCGAAGCAGGGTCCCGGTCATTCCTCCGTGCTTTCGCTGCCATCAGCGACGTTTTCGGCAAACACATCCGCGCCCCTTGCACGGGTCGCATCCGTTTTCTTGGCTGTCCACAGCACGCTGCCGGGCCGTTCCTCGAGCGCCTTCACGAGATCGGTGAGGTTCCCGTGGCGCATCACCGATGCCATGCAGTGGTGCACGCAAGCGGGCTCGTCGTTCCGGTGAGCGCACAGATTGCAGAGCTCGGTAGGGATCGGGACGAAGTTATAGGTGAATCCACCATTCAGGATCTGCTCCGAAACCTTGATCCCGTATTGCTCCGGCAAGAGACCGTGTTCCTGCCGGCAGGCCATTTCGCAGGCCTTGCATCCGGTGCAGAATTCGACGTCAATCCAGAGACCCTGAACCTTGCTCATTGAGTTCGCTCCAAGACTGTTTCCCGCGGCGTGTCCTTTACGACGCGGCAGAGAACGGATTTGACCTGTGCGCCGCCGAAGCCGGAACTTGAGAACAGCCCGCCGGGAATGAGTACGTTGACGTTGGACTCATAGGCGCCGAAATCCTGTTCGCCGATCTTTTCCGGGAACCACCAGCTATGCTGCGCCACGACGACGCGGGGGTGCACGGGACTGATCTTGACCCGCATCCGGCACCGTCCGTAATCGTTTTCGAGCCACACCCAGTCGCCGTTGTCGATGCCCAGGTCGGCCGCGGTTTTCGGATTGATTTCCACTTGTGGATCGGGGTTCATCGCCCGCAGCGAATCGACCATCCGGTGTTCGGAGTGGAAGAACGCGATGGTCCGCGAACCGGTGTTGAGTATCAACGGATACTTATTCGCCAGTTCCGGTGTGCTCACCGGACTGATCGCCGGTTCGACATAGCGTGGAAGCGGGTCCATGCCCCATTCCTTGAGTCGCGCGGAATTGAGCTCGATCTTGCCGGACGGCGTGGCAAAGCCCGGTTTCCCGTCCTTGCGCAACAACCCGCGTTCATGACGGTGATACGGTGTGTCGGCGGCATCCCGCGGCGGTTCGATCCAGTTGTTTGCGCGTAGTTCCTCGAGGGAGACGCCGGACGGTTTCAAGTAGTAGCGATAGAGGTCGTCAAGCGTGTCGAACTTGAAATCGCGATTGAAGCGGCGCGCGAGATCGAAGCAGATTTCAGCATCCGACCGGCAGTCCCCAACGCGGAATGCCCTGTGTTGCGCGGTGAGCGGCGCCCACCAGGCTCGCACACCGTCGCGTTCCGCGAAACTCGCCGACGGCAGCACCACGTCGGCGAGAGCCATGGCCGTCGGGGTCATGAACAGGTCGACCACCACGTTGAAGTCAAGCCGGTCGAACGCCTCGCGCCAGCGATATGGATCCTGGGCGCCGACGACGAAGTTCGAACCCGCGATGAAGGACGCCTTGACCGGATACGGATCAGCCGAAAAGATCTGGTCGATCACGGCATCCGGCTGCGCGCGCCAGTGCATGTGCTTGACCAACGGGTACTTGTCGGCGCCGATGCGCTTGTCCCGCTGTTCGGCCGGCATCATGTCCCCGTACATGTCGGAAATGGCCTGCTGCGACATCGGGTACGATGTCACGCCGAAAGCCGGCCGTCCGACAACCATCGTGCCCGGTTTTTCGATATTGCCGGTCAAGGACCACAGGGCGTTGATGGCGAGGGCGACGGAAAAGCCCTCCGGTGCGAAGTCGATCGGTACGCCCCATTGCAGCGCCGCCGGGCGCGACCGTGCGAACAACCGCGCGGCCTCGACGATCAGGTCCTTCTTTATCCAGGTCGTTCTCGCGGCCCAGTCGAGGGGATAGTCCCGGACGCGTTCCTTCAGTTCGTCAAAGCCCGAGACCCATTTGGTGACGAATTCCCTGTCATACAGCTCTTCGTTGATGATCACGTTGAGCATGCCGAGCGCCAGGGCGCCATCCGTCCCGGGACGAATCGGAAGCCACAAGGCCGCACGCGAAGCGAGCCACGTGTAGTTGGGATCGATGCAAATGACCTTGGAACCGCGCTTGAGGCAGTTGATGATCCAGTGGCCGTGGTTACCGTCATTGCAGGTCGCCACCGGGTTCTGGCCCCACACCATGTAGCACTCCGGAAGCGTCCAGCCGGGATCGTCGTATCGCTTCGACTGAAACTGGGACGCGTCCGGCACGACATAGTCACCCAGCGCGACCTGCATCGAGAGCAGGCGCGGGTGGTAACAGGAATTTCCCGGAAGGGCCTGCAGCCAGTTGGGGCTGCCGTAGTTGTAGGCCAGGAATACCAGCCAGCCGCCCACGTCGCGGCCGGTTCCCTGTACGAACAATGTGGATTCGGCGCCGTGATCCTCCCGGACCTGGTTCATGCGCCGTTCGATCAGACCCAGCGCCTCCTCCCATGACGCCGGCCGCCAGGTATCGGATCCGCGCCTGCCTTCACGGATCAGCGGGGTTTGCAGCCGGTCCTTGTGGTAGACATAGTCCTTGAGCGCCAGGGCGCGGGGGCAAAGCGTCCCCTGATTGTAGGGGTGGTCTTTGACCCCTTCGATCTTTTCGAGCTTGCCGTCGCGCACGTGCAGGTCAACGCCGCAGCCGCCGTGGCAACCGGCGCCGGCCGACCAGACGGTCGAGCGAATGACCTGTGTTTCGGAATCGTTGGCGCCCACAGGTTCCTCCCGCGCATTGATTGTCCCAATCGGCTGCTTCATCGGGACTGGCGAAGACGGTCGAATCCCAGGCGCGTGCAGGTTAGCCACCCCAAACTTTGCTTGTCAAGGCGTTTTTTTGACAGAACCTTTTGACGTTTGCCCTCCTTTCGCCGTTGCCCCCGAGCCGAAGATCACTAGTCTCTCACTACTCGCCCACCCTCGACACGCACGCCATAATCGTGCTCTGCGCTCCCGGGCGTAATGTAGCCGCGGTCGAGGTCGCGCTGGATCAGTTCGACGGCGCGTTCCTCCGGCGGCCCCCATCCCCCTCCGCCGCCGGTTTCCAGGATCACGCGGTCGCCCGGCTCGAGCTTGCAGTTCCGCGCCTTGCCCATGGTCTCGGTTTCGCCCGAGGCCTTGATGATGGTGACGCTACCGGACTTGGCGGCCTTGCCGCCGCGCACGCCCCAGGGCGGGCACTTCCTGCGGTCGACGTTGGTGTTGAGGGTGCAGGGGTAGAGGATTTCGTACTCCTTGCGGAAGCCCATGCCGCCGCGGAACTTCCCCGGTCCGCCCGAGTCCTGGCGCAGCGAGAGGGAGCACACGCGGAACGGCAGCAGGGTTTCCTGAAGCTCCATGGGGATCAGGCGCGTGTCGCCGTGGGCCATGGTACGGAACGGCCCGGCGCCGTCGTGCCCGTCGCCCGCGCCCCAGCCACCGTGGCCGCTGTCATGGCCGTGGAAGCGCCGCCCGTCCGCCCAGTTGCCGTAGACCTGGAAGCCCGAGTGGGTGCCGAAATGGGCGCCGGTGGCCAGGTGCGGAAGCGCGTCCTCGAGACAGTGGATGACGGTGTCGATGACCGTCGGCAAGGGCATCGGGTAGCCGGCCATGGGCGCGGTGGGCCGGGCGCTCAGGATCTTCCCCTCCGGCAGTATCAGCTTGAGCGGACGGTAAACGCCTTCGTTGGCCGGCTCGCGCGGCGCGATCAGGTACTTGAAGGCGACCCGCGCCGCGGTCACGCCGCCGCCGAAATAGCCCGAGTTCAAGGGGCCCGGCACTTGCTCGGCGAGACCGGTGAAATCGACGGTCATCTCGTCGCCGTCGACGGCGACCTTGACGCGGATGGGCACCGGCTCGGTGCCCATGGAGTCGTCATCCAGGAAAGCTTCGCTTTCGTATACGCCGTCCGGAATCTCCCGTATGCGGCCGCGCGAAAACTCTTCGCCTTGAGCCAGAATGGTCTCGATGGCCGCGAAGAAAGTGGCGGTTCCGTACTTGTCGGCCAGCGCGAGGGTCAGGTCGCGACCCAGGAAACACCCGGCGAGCTGCGCTGAGATGTCGCCCATCAGGTCCACCGGCATGCGCGTGTTGTTCTCGATGATGCGATAGACTTCCTCGATGGGCTCGCCTTTCGACCAGAGCTTGATGGAGCGGAGTTGGAGCCCCTCCATGAAGATGTCGGTGGAGCCGTGCATTACGCCGCCGATGTCGATCCAGTGGACGTTGAGGGCGAAGAAGCCGAGTGGGGTCTTGCGGTCCGCACCCCCGTAGATGGGCGTGTACATGACGGTGTTGTTGAGGTGCTGCCCCTGAACGGCCGGGTGGTTGCAGAGCACGACGTCGCCGTCGCCCAACCCTTCGCGGCCGTAGATCTCGAGGCCGTCCCGTACCGCGGTCCCGACGGCATCGGCGACGAAGGGCGGCATGCCTCCGGTGGACTGGGCCACGAGTTGCCCGTCCACGTCCACCAGCCCCACGGCGAAGTCCTTGTACTCGTACACGTAGGGACTGAACGCGGTCCGCGTAATGTTGGCGTCGATCTGGTTGGTGATCGACACGACGCCGCAACGGATCACTTCCAGCGTGATGGGATCGATCCGTTCCGGGGTGTCCGGGAGTTGTCTGGCGGTGCTCTTGCTCATGGTTCCCCCTGGTTCCACTTCCCGTCATTCCCGCGGAAGCGGGAATCCAGGAAGGGCGGGGCGGGGAAGTACGCCATGTTCCGCTTCCCCACCCCTGGATTCCCGCTTCCGCGGGAATGACGTATTGTGGCTAGGTGCACGTGACGCGGATTTCCCCCATTTCGCCGATCTCGAAACGGTCGCCCGGCCAGATCAGTGTTGTCGAGCCGTACTCTTCGATGACCGCGGGTCCTTGGGCCGCGAACCCCGGCTCCAGCGCATCGCGGTCGTAGATGTCGGTCTCAAGGGCGTTCCCCACGCCGTCGAAATGGACTAGGCGGCTTTGCTGCTCCAACGCCGTGCCGGCCGCCGCCTTGCGCCGCAGGTTCGCGATGTCCGGCCGCCGTAGCCTAGCGAAGGCCGAGAGATGCAGCGCCTGAAGCTCGGTGGGCGCCTTCGAGTCGGCATGGCCGTAGCGGCGCTTGTAGTCGTGCTCGAAGGCCTCTCTTATCTCGGACACGTTCCGCAGGCCCGTGATGGGCACGTGTATGTTGTGCCGCTGACCGCGGTAGCGCATCTCCGCCTTGCGCTCGAAGAATACGTCGTCCGCTCCGAAATCCCGGCGGAGAGATTCCGCCGCCGCGGCTTCCATGTCGCCGAAACCGGCGTCGATCCTGGCGACGAGCGCGTCGTCGAGGATTCCGGTGAAGGTCTCGGAGGCGTCCACCCGCGCGTCCGCCAGCAGCATCCCGACGGCCGAAAAGTTGCCAGGCTCCGGTGGAATGACGACCGAGGGGATGGACAGCTCGCGCGCGAGCGCGGAGGCGTGCAGCGGCCCACCGCCCCCGTAGGCGAAGAGGACGAAATCGCGCGGGTCGAGTCCGTGCTCGACCGAGACCTGCCGGATCGCGCCGGCCATCAGCACGGTGGCGATGGAGACGATGCCGCCGGCTGTCCGGATCAATCCCTCTTCGCCCTGGTATCCGAGCGGTGTGGTGGTCCTTTCGGCAATGGTGCGACGGGCGGCGTCAAGTCCGAGGCTCAGTTCGCCGCCCAGGAAGCGATGAGGATTGAGCCGGCCCAGTACCAGGTTGGCGTCGGTCACGGTGGGCTCGGTCCCGCCGCGCTGGTAGCAGACCGGCCCCGGCGTCGATCCGGCGCTTTGGGGCCCCACGTGGAGGCGGTTCTGGTCGTCCAGCCAGGCGATGGAGCCGCCGCCGGAACCGACTTCGACAATGTCGATCACCGGCCACTTGATGGGGAAGCCCTTGACGTAGCCGTTGACGTAGTAGACCGACTCGACGGTGAAGCGGCCGTTTTCCACCAGCGCGCATTTGGCCGTGGTGCCGCCCATGTCGAAGGCGACGACGTTTTCGATTCCCAAGGCCTCGGCATAGGCCCCGGCGCCGATGCAGCCCCCGATGGGTCCGGATTCCACGAGCCCGATGGGTTGGCGGCAGGTCCGGTCCACCGACAGCAGACCGCCGTTGGACCCCATCATGAACAGCGAGCCGGCATAGCCTCGGTCACGGAAGTCGCTTTCCAGACGGCGGACGTAGGCGTTGACCTGCGGGCCGACGTAGGCGTTGGCGGCGACGGTCGAGGTACGTTCGTACTCGTACCATTCGCGCGTCAGCTCGGTGCTGCAGGTCACGTAGACCCCAGGGAGCAGGCGCTTCAGGATGTCCGCGGCCCGCTCTTCGTGCGACGGGTCGAGGTAGGAGCTCATGAAGAAGACCGCGACCGCCTCGATCTCCAGCCGCTTCAGCTCTTCCGCCACGGCTTCGACCCGTCCGGCATCGAGCGGTGTCAGCACTTCGCCCTTGGCGTCCACCCGTTCCGGCACCTCGAAGCGCAGTTCGCGCGGTATCAGCGGCTCGTCCCGTTGGTAGTGGAGGTCGAACGGGTCGGGCCGGTTGGCTCGGGCGATCTCCAGGACGTCGCGGAACCCTTCCGAGGTGACCAGGGCGCACTTGGCGCCGCGGCGTTGAATCAGGGAGTTGATGACCAGCGTCGTCCCGTGGTTGAGGAAATTGGCCGCGCTCGGCGCCAGGTCCCTCTTTTCGAAACATTCCAGGATGCCGTCCACGAAGTTGCCGTACGTCGTGGGACTCTTCGAATAGGTGGCATCGCCGGTCTCGTGATCGAACGCGACGAGGTCGGTGAAGGTGCCTCCGATATCCACGGCCACGACATAGGGCATCAGAATCTCCAGAGTCGATCGGGAAACGGCGGCTCAGTCACGGATGACGACGCAACGTTCCGGCGGCAGCCGAAGCCGGATGCCCTCGCCGACGACGCCGACGACGCCGGGGTGGGTCTGTACCTGCAGTTCCCGATCGGCCGCAACGACCGTGCAGTAGGTCATGTTGCCGAGGAACGCCTTTTGCCGGATGGTGCCCTCCACGACGTTGGCGCCGCCGGCGTCGTTCTCCACGAGCTCCACGTTTTCGGGCCGGATGGCGATCCGGGCCGGGGCATCCTGGGCAAGGGGGCCGGCGCCGTGTACCCGAAGCCGCCCGAAAGGGGTCTCGACAACAACCCCGCTCGTGCCGCTCCCGCCCGCCGCCACCACCTTCCCGTCGATGAAGTTGGTCTTGCCGATGAAGTCGGCGACGAACGCGTTGCCGGGGCTGTCATAAATCTCGCCCGGCGTCCCTTGCTGGACGATGACGCCGTCGTGCATGACCCCGATCCGGTCGGACATGGTCAGCGCCTCGATCTGCTCGTGGGTAACGAACAGCGTGGTGACGCCGAGGGAGGTTACCAAGTCCCGCACTTCGCTCCGCATCTCTTCGCGCAGCTTCGCGTCGAGATTCGACAGAGGCTCGTCGAGCAGCAGCACCTCGGGCTCCCGCACCAGGGCGCGGGCGAGGGCGAGCCGCTGCTGCTGGCCGCCGCTGAGATAGGGTGAAAGGCGGTCTTCAAGGCCGTCCAGGTGCACCAGCGCCAGCGCCCGGATCACCCGGTCGCGCATCTCCCTGCCCGAGGGACGCGGGCGTAGCTGCTTGAGCGGAAAGGCGACGTTGTCGAATACCGACATGTGCGGCCAGATGGCGTAGGACTGGAACACCATGCCGATGTTGCGTTCGAAAGACGGCTTGGCGACGCCGCTGGCGGCATCGAAGACGACGTCGTTGCCGACGGTAATCCGTCCCTGGTCCGGCCACTCGAGACCGGCGACACATCGCAGCGTCGTCGTCTTGCCGCAGCCCGACGGACCCAGCAGCGTGTAGAAATGGCCGCCTTCCACCTCGATGTCGACGCCGCGCACGGCATGGACGTCGCTTTGCGTGGAGTGATACGTCAGGTGAAGACCTTCGATTCGTATCATCGGGTTACCGTGGCGTGAAGCCGGCCGTTCCTCATTCCGAAAGGTCGAAGATTCCGTCTGGGTCGGCGGCGAACGGGCTCACGCCGAGTTTGCCCCCAAATCCGACCGAAGGCAATGTTCACGGGGACACGACACCAGGAGCCTGTCCATATAGGGGCGCCCCGCCGGTCGCCCTTACATGGACCATTTCCATGCCTCGCGGTAGTTTCACTAGCGTCTCCCGGTGCCGTCCGGCAGGATGCGCACGCCGTAGTCGCGCAGCGCGCTCTCCTCCGAGACATAGCCTCGCCGGACGTCGTGCAATACCTCTTCCACCGGCCGCTCCGCCGGCGGCCCGTAACCTCCGCCTCCGCCCGCCTCGACGCATATCAGGTCGCCCGGCCGCACCGGCACGCCGTCGGTCTTGTAGTATATCTCGGGCTCGCCCGAGCCGTCGCGGTAGACCGATACCTGCCCGGACTTGCCGTCCATGCCGCCGAGCACGCCCCAGGGCGGACAATGGATCCGGTCGAAGTTCGTCCATAGCTGGCACGGCGCCAGGATGCGGTACTTCTTTCGGAAGCCGAAACCGCCGCGGTAGCGGCCGGCGCCCGCGGAATCCTCGCGCAGCGAGAGTTCCTCGTAGCGGAACGGGTAGATGGTTTCCTGAAGCTCCATGGGAATGATGCGCGTATCCCCGTGCGCCATGGAACGGAAAGGCCCGGCGCCGTCGTGGGTCGCACATGCGCCCCATCCGCCGTGGGCCGAGTCGTGGCAGTTGAACAGCGCGCCGTTGGGCCGGTAGCCGAAGAACCCCACGGACGAGTAGGTGCCGAAATGGGCGCCGGTCACCTGCTCGGGCATGGCCGTCTGGAGCGCCTTCACGATCGTGTCGATGATGGTCGGGAAGGGGAAGCCGTAGTGCAGCATCGGCCGGGTCGGGTTGGCGCTGACGAGCTTGCCGTCTGGCAGGATGAGCTTGAGGGGCCGGAAGGTGCCCTCGTTGGCCGGCTCCCCCCGGGCCACCAGGTACATGAAGGCGACCCGAGCGGTTGTCAGGCCGCCGCCGTGGCGGCCGGAATTGAGCCGGCCTTCGACCTCGCCGGGCATGTCGGTGTAATCCACCGTCATGTCCGTCCCGTCGACGATGACCCGCACCTTGATGGGCAGGCGCCGCTCGCTCACCCCGTCGTTGTCGAGGAAGGACTCCGCCTCGTAGACGCCGTCCGGGATCGCGGCAATGCGGTCGTGGATGGCGGTCTCGCACTGGTCCAGCATCAGCTCCAGCGCGTCGCGCCAGGTCGTGAGCCCGAACCGCTCGGCGAGCTTCACGGTCAGGTCGCGGCCCAGCAGGCAGCCGCCGAGCTGCGCTTCGATGTCGCCCAGCAGCTCCACGGGAAAGCGCGTGTTGTTCTCGATGATGCGATAGACTTCCTCGATAGGCACGCCTCCGGACCAGAGCTTCACGGAGCGGAGCTGCAGTCCCTCGGAGAAGATGTCGCCCACCCCCGAAGCGCGAAAGTTGCCGCCGATGTCGATCCAGTGGCAGTTGACCGCCATGAAGCCGATGAGCTCGCCGGCGCCGTCCGGTCCGGCAAAGATCGGCGTGTACATGACCGTGTTGTTCAGGTGTTGGCCCTGCACCGCCGAGTGGTTGCACAGGACCACGTCGCCGTGGCGCAGGCGTTCCTTGCCGTAGACTTTCAGGCCGTCGCGCACGGCGGCGCCCACCGCATCGGCCACGAAGATGGGCATGCCGCCGTTGCATTGCGCGATCAGCCGTCCGTCGGGGTCGGTCATGCCGACGGCGTAGTCCTTGTACTCGTAGATGTAGGGGCTGAAGGCCGTGCGGGTCATGTTGGCATCGATCTGATCGTTGATCGACACGATGCCGTGCCGGATCACCTCGAGGGTGATGGGGTCGACCCCGTCGCCCGTGGCTCTTGCCGGCGCCTGCCGGGACGCGGATCCCCGTGACTCCACGGCGCCCGGCGCGTTGTCGGCGCCGCCGCACTGGATGCGGATCTCCCGATAGGGGCCGATCTCGAAGCTGTCGCCGGGCCACACCACGGTGGTCGCTCCGTATTCCTCGATGATCGCGGGCCCGTGACCGGTGAATCCGGGCGCCAGCTCGTAGCGCTCGTAGATCCTGGCGTCGGTCCAGCCGCCGACCGTCGAGAAATGCACCGGCCGGGTGCCGCGTTCGTCGCCGCTGCCGTCGGGAACGCGGGAGAGCCGCGCGAGGTCCGGCCGCCGGAGCTTGGCGAAGGCGGACAGATGGAGCGCCTGGACCTCCGCTTCGGCGCGGGTGTCGGCATGGCCGTAGCGGCGCTCGTAGTCGCGGTCGAATATCTCGCGAATCTCCTTGGGGCTTCGAAGCGCCGGCAGCGTCACCTTGATGTTGTGCCGCTGGCCGCGATAGCGCATCTCCGCGGCACGCTCGAACAGCACCTCGCCGGCGCCGATCTCTTCACGGAGGGCCGCCGCGGCCTTGGCTTCGAGCTCCTGGAACCTCCCGTCCATCCCGGCCACGGTAGCCTCGTCGAGGAGGCCCACGAAGGTCTCGGAAGCATCGAGCCGGGCGTCGGCGAGCAGCATCCCGGTGGCGGAGAAATTGCCCGGCTCGGGCGGGACCACGACGGTGGGGATGGAAAGCTCGTGCGCCAGCGCCACGGCGTGCAGCGGCCCGCCGCCGCCGTAGCTGAACAGCACGAAATCGCGCGGGTCGCGGCCGTGCTCGATGGTCTGGCGGCGGACGGCGCCGGCCATCACCACCGTGGCGATGGAGACGATGCCGTCGGCCAGCTCCACCACGCCTTCGTCATCCGTATATCCCAGGGCCGGCGCGATGTCCCGCAGCAGCGCGGCCTTGGCGGCGCCGGCGTCCAGCGGCAGCTCGCCCCCCAGGAAGCGGTCGGGCGCGATCCGCCCCAGGAGAAGGTTCGCGTCGGTCACGGTCAGCTCGGCGCCGCCGCGCCCGTAGCTGACCGGCCCGGGAGTCGATCCGGCCGAGCGGGGACCGACGTGCAGCCGGTTCTGCTCGTCGAGCCAGGCGATGGAGCCGCCGCCGGAGCCCACCTCGATGACGTCGATGACCGGCGCCTTGATGGGGAAGCCCTGGATGTAGCCGCCCGCGTAGTAGACGGAGTCGACGGAGAAGCGCCCGTTCTCCACCAGCGCGCACTTCGCGGTGGTGCCGCCCATGTCGAAGGAGATCACGTTGTCGAATCCGAGGGCCTCGGCGTAGGCGGCCGCGCCGATGCAACCGCCGATGGGTCCCGATTCCACCAGCGCGATGGGTTGACGGCACGCGCGTTCGGCCGAGAGCACGCCGCCGTTGGAGCCCATCATGTAGAGCGTACCGGAGAACCCCTGTCCGCGGAGCTCGTCGTCGAGACGGTGAATATAGGTCGACACTTGCGGCCCCACGTAGGCGTTGGCGGCCACCGTGGCGCTGCGCTCGTACTCGTACCACTCCCGGCAGAGATCCGAGCCGGCCGTCACGTAAACGTCGGGCAGAAGTTCGGAGAGCGCGGCCACCGCCCGTTCCTCGTGCTCGGCGTTGGCATAGGCGTTCATGAACGACACCGCGACCGCCTCGATCCCTTGGGCCCGCAGCTCGCTCGCGAGGCCCGCCAGCTCGTCCGTCGCCAGGGGGGCGACCGCCGCGCCGTCGCAGCCCATGCGTTCCGACACCTCGTAGCGCAGCTCCCGGGGAATCAGCGGCTCGTCGCGCTTGTAGTGCAGGTCGAACGGGTCGGGACGGTTGCCGCGGGCGATCTCCAGCACGTCGCGGAAGCCCCGCGTGGTCACCAGCGCCGCGCGGTTGCCGCTGCGCTGGATGATGGCGTTGATCACCAGCGTGGTCCCGTGATTGACTACCCGGGCGTCCGCCGCAGCGACGCGGGCCTTGCGCATGCATTCCAGGATGCCGTCGACGAAATTGTCGTAGGTCGTCGGGCTCTTGGCGAACAGGACGTTGCCGCTCTCGTGGTCGAACGCCACGAGGTCGGTGAAGGTGCCGCCGATGTCCACGGCGATGATGTATGCCATTGTGCCGTTCCTATGCGTCGCCGCGGGCCGACAGCAGCCCGTGCCGCGCGGCCACGAACCAGTAAAGGGCCACCAGGGGGATCATCAGGCACAGCATCAGCACGACCAGCGCGGACGACTGCCCCAGGCCGCCCCCGAGCCACGTGCTCCAGATGACCACGGGGAGCGTCATGTTGCGCGGCGTGGTGAGGATCACCGCCAGCGTCAGCTCCCGGAAGACCAGCAAGGCGATCCACAGCCAGGCGTAGATGAGGGTCGGGGCGAGCAGCGGCACCACGATCTCGCGGAAGGTGGCGAAGGTGGTGGCGCCGCTGACCTGGGCCGATTCCTCCAGTTCGGAGTGGATCTGGATCATGCCGCTGTTGGTCATGCGGGTGCCGTAGCTGACGCGCGCGACGATGAAGACCAGCAGCAGGATCCAGATCGTGCCGTAGAGAGGCAACACGGTCTGCAGGACGTACAGCGTAAGCAGGATGACCCCCACGCCGAACACGATGTTGGGCACCGCGTGGGGCAGGAAGGCGATGAAGTCGAAGAGCGCTCGGCCCGGCAGGCGCGAGCGCAGCACGACCCAGGAGAAGCCCAGGCTCAGCAACAGCGTGATGGTGGGCGTCAGCGCCATGAGGATGGCCGTGTTGCCCAACCCGGTCAGCACGAGCCGCCAGGGCAGGGTGAAGTATTGATCGAGGCTCACCTGCGAGAAGGCGAACTTGTCCGGCAACATGAAGTAGGGCAGCAGCGAGGCCCAGATCACCATCAGGACCGGCACCAGCTTGGAGAGGATGAAGTAGGCCGCGAGAAAGCCCCATGCGGGCCAGACCCAACGCCCGAGTTCGCCCATGCGCGGGCGGTAGGCCTTGCCCGTGATGACGGCATAGCGGCGGGCGCGCTGCTGCATGCGCGCGTACCACCAGCCCAGCAGCGCGGCCGTGACCACGATCACGCCGCTCAAGGCGGCGGCCATTCCGTAGTGCGGCAGCACGTCCTCCGGGCTGGTCAGGAGATAGAGGAACGTCGAGAAGGTGAAGATGCGGCTGCCCCAGCCCAGGATCGCCGGCACGTCGAACGCGGCGAAGCCGATGGTGAAGATGTAGATGCCGGCCGCGAGTATGCCGGGCCATGCGAGCGGCAGGGTGATGGCGCGCATGATGCGGCCGCCGCGCGCGCCGCTCATCTGGGCGGATTCCTCCAGTGAAGGGTCCATGGCGCGAAAGACCGCCGCGGTCATGATGAAGGAGAGCGGCGCGAGGTTGAGGCCCTGCACCCAGCCCATGCCGAGGATGGTGGAGATGTCGAAGGGGCCGCTGGTGAGGCCGAAGGCCTGCATCATCCACGTATTGAGCAGGCCGATGCGGCGGTGCATCAGGAACAGCCAGCCCATGGCCGCGGCGAACCCCGGCATCAGCAGGCCGATGGTCATCAGCGTGAAGACGAGGGTCTTGCCGGGCAGGTTGGTCCGTTCCACCAGCCATGCCGCGGGGATGCCGAAGAAGAAGGCGACGGCGAGTGACGTGGCCGCGAAGCCCAAGGTGTTCCAGAGCACGTCGTAGGTGCGCTCGTCCAGCGCCACCGAAATGTAGTTTTGCAGCGTGTAGTAGTGTTCCGCGTCGGGTTCGCCCTTGATGAAGCTGATCCAGAATACGATCGAAAGGCATCCGAGGATGAGGATGCTCATGAACACGACCGCGCCGAACATGAAGGGCGGCAGAACGTCGGTCCGCCCTTCATGCCGGCGTGGAAGCGAGCGCAGCGCGGTCAGCGACACTACTTCCTCTTGCTGGTGAGGATCTTGATGGCGGCCCTCTTGGCCTTGATGGTCTCGGGATGGGCGAGGATCCAGTCGGTCGAGACGTCGGTGAGCTTGACGCCCTGGCTCCGCAGCTCATTGACCTTCTTGGCGATGCGCGAGCCCGGGTAGATGTGCAGGTCCGTCCGGTCGCTGTTCCACAGGATCTCCTGCGCCTTCGCCGTGCTCATGAAGGCAGCCATGAGCTTCGCCGCGTTGGGATGGGCGGTATTCTTCGGAAGCATCATGTAGTAGTAGCGGATCTGCGCGGCGTCGCGCGGAATCATCTGGTCGATGGGCGCGCCCTTTTCCTTCCAGATGAAAGCCGACTGGCCGCTGCAATCCATCACCAGGGCCAGGAACTCGCCCGAGGCGATGCGTTCCAGCTCGCTGCAGCGGATCAGCCCGGTGATCTGGCCGGACAGCTTGCGGACGTAGTCCAGGGTCTTTTCGGGGCCCCAGATGGCCGTCGAGGAAATCGTGTCGAAACCGGCCGCGTAGGGGGTCGACGCGATCTTGCCCGTCCATTCGGGCTTCAGGAAGTCGCCGAGCGTGGTGGGCTTCATGGGCGCCAGGCGCGTGTTGTAGGTTACCCCCGACATGCCGGAATAGATGCGCACGAGCTGACCGTCCTGCTCGACGACCTCGTCGGTGATCCGGTCCGGCACCAGGGCCTTCCAGTCCACCTTGAGGAACATGTTGCGCTTCAGGAGCGGCGCCATGGAGGCGCCGTTGGCGAAGTAGATGTCGGTGAAAGCCTTCTGCCCCGCGGCGAACTCGGTGGCGAGCTGATGCCCGATGCGCGGCATGGACGGGCCGGGGGTGTACTGGATATCCACCTTCGATCCCCACATCTCGCGCATGGCCTTTTCGATGGCCTCCGCGCCCTTGTTGCCGCCGATGCTCGTGGTCCCCCAGGAGACGTTGAGCGTCCCTTCGGCGTTGGCCGCGGCCACCAGCTTCTTCAACGCCGGGCTCATCTCGGCGGCCCACAGAGGCTGGGACAATACGAAAGCGGCGGCCAGCGCGAGGCCGGCGACACGAGCGAAAACCTTGGTTGGACGTTTCATCCCTTGTCCTCCTTTGCGGCGCGGCGAAACCCGCGCCGGCTTGTTTGACGGGTTCACGATATCACGGGCGCCGCTAGGCACCCTCCGGTACAGGCAGGATGATGAGCTGCAGCCGGTTGCCGGCGGGGTCGTAGAGGTAGACGCTCTTCTCGCCGGGAGCGCGTTGCGCCGCCCGGAGGTCGCCTTCAATGTAGGCACCGTGGGCTTCCAGCTTCTCGTAGATCTCGTCGTACTCCTCGATGGAGCCCACGCTCATGGCGAGATGCGCTCCCTTGTAGCGCAGCCCGGCCCCCGGGTCCGGGACGTTGCCGGAGTCGGGTCCGGAAAAGCGGGAGCGTTGGGACAACTCGTCGACCTTCTCCAGGAACAAGAGCTGGCCGGAACCGTTCTTGAGGATCAGCCGTCCGTTGCCCAGCTCGCCGGAGTCGCGGCAAAGGACCTCCATCCCGAGGGCGCCGGCGTAGAACCGTTCGGCCGCCTCCAGGTCGGTGACCTCCATGGCGAGGTGACTGATGTCTTCGTACGCGATCACGACGCCGCCCCTTCCTTGCGCACGGAGAACTC